>CAIWTI010000237.1 GCA_903915545.1 uncultured Actinomycetes bacterium
CCGTGAGGATGTGGTTTCTAGGGTGCCGTGAGGATGTGGTTTCTAGGGTGCCGTGAGGTCGCGCCCGGACATTTCGCCCGGTACGGCGACGCCGAGCAGAGCGAGCGCTGTCGGGACGAGATCGGCCAGTTCGCCGGGCCCGGCCAGCGTGACGTCATGGGACGTGGCGATCAACGGAACCGGGTTGGTTGTGTGCGCGGTGTGCGGCGAAACTCCGTCGGCTTCGAGCTGCTGCTCGGCGTTGCCGTGGTCGGCTGTGACAAGGCACAGCCCGCCGAGCTCAGTCACGCGTGAGACAACAGCTCCGAGAGCAGCGTCGGTTGCCTCAACCGCCTTCACGACCGCAGGAATGTTCCCGGTATGGCCGACCATGTCGGGGTTCGCGAAGTTGACGACGCCGAACCCGTACCCCTCCCCGACCTCGGCGCAGAAGCGCTCTGCGACACCAGCCGCCGACATCTCGGGCTTCTCGTCGTAGCCAGCGACGTCGCGCGGGCTCGGAACGAGAATGCGCGTCTCCCCCTGCCACTCTTTCTCGACGCCACCGTTGAAGAAGTACGTGACGTGAGCGTACTTCTCGGTCTCGGCGGCGTGAAGCTGGCGTACGCCGTGTCGTGACAGAACTTCCGCAACCGTGTCCTGCACGTCCTGCTCCGGAAAGACGACCGGGCAGTGCAGCGCCTCGCTGTAACGGGTCATCGTCGTCAGGTCGTAGCCGCCGTCCAAGAGAACCTGAGAAAGCTCGCGTCCACGATCAGGTCGGAAGTTGAAGAAGATCGCCGTGTCGCCGGGTTCCAAGCGAGGTGTGTCCTCGATGACCATTGGCTCAAGGAACTCGTCGGTCACGCCCGCGCTGTAGCTCGCCCGTACAGCCTCGATCGGATCAGCGACGGTCACACCCTCACCCCGGGTGATCGCACCGAATGCCTTGTCAATGCGATCCCACCGGTTATCGCGATCCATCGCCCAGTAGCGCCCCACGATCGTTGCGAGCCGTCCTTCGGGAAGCTCCGCAAGGTCGTTCACGGCCGCATGCGGCGAGACGTCGCGACCATCGGTGAACGCATGTACCCACGTCTTCTCGGGAGCGAACTGGAGGAGCGCCTTGACGTGATCGAGGTGCGAGTGAACGCCACCCTTCGATACGAGGCCAAGCAGGTGAACGCGTTTCCCGCGCGCGAACGCAGACTGCAAGACGGGGTTCTCGAAGAACGCTCCGCTCTCGATGGCGTGGTTCACGCGCTGGAGGTCTTGGTACAGCCGTCGCCCCGACCCGATCGTCAGATGGCCAACCTCCGAGTTACCCATCTGGCCTGGCGGCAAACCCACCGCGGGGCCCGAGGCATCAAGCGTCGTGTGGGGATAGTCCGCCCAGAGTTTGTCGAACACCGGTGTGTTCGCGAGCTCGACTGCGTTGCCCGGGCCTGGCGGCGCGAGCCCCCAGCCGTCAAGGACGACGATCGTTACGAGTGGGAAGCGGCCTGACAAATCGCCGCAAAGGATTCCACGTCGAGCGACGCGCCGCCGACGAGCGCTCCGTCAACGTCCGGCTGACCCATCAACACGGCTGCGTTGTCAGGCTTCACCGAGCCGCCGTAGAGGATCGGGACGTCGAGCAGCGAGCGAATGAACGCATGCGCTTCCTGCGCAATCTCGGGTGTTGCAGTCTTGCCGGTTCCGATCGCCCAGACCGGCTCGTAGGCGAGCACAAGGCCCTCACCATCGGCAACCGGCAGGATCGCCTCGACTTGGCGTCGGAGCACCGCCTCGGTCTCACCAGCCTCACGCTCAGCCTCCGTTTCGCCGACGCACGCGATGACGTGGAGGCCAGCCGCTTCCGCCGCTGCAATCCGCTTCGCGACTGTCTCGTCGGTCTCGCCGAAGAACTGGCGGCGCTCGGAGTGGCCGACAATCGCGCCGTACACCCCGAGCTCGCGGAGCATCGAGGCGGCGATCTCACCCGTGAAGGCGCCATCGGCCGCCCAATGGACGTTCTGGGCGGCTACAGCGATATCGGTACCTGCGAGTGCCTGCACAGCCTCGGCGAGCGAGACGTACGGGGGACACACGACAACATCGACGTCTCCCAGATCAGCGTCACGCAGCGCACGACAGAAGGAACCGGTCTCGCCCGGCCCCTTGAACATCTTCCAGTTGCCCGCGATCAGCGGCCGGCGCGCTGCCATGGTCTAGGCCGCCGGGATTGCTGCGACGCCCGGGAGCTCCTTGCCCTCGAGCAGTTCGAGCGACGCGCCGCCACCCGTCGAGATCCAAGAGATCCGATCGGCGACGCCAGCTTCGTAAACGGCACGCACCGAGTCGCCACCGCCAACGACGGTGTAGCCGTCGCAGTCGGCAACCGCCCGCGCAACAGCGAACGTCCCTTCGGCGAACTTCGGCCACTCGAACACGCCCATCGGCCCGTTCCAAAACACGGTCTTGGCCTTGGCGATGACCTCGCCGAACTCGCGCGCCGTCTCCGGCCCAACATCGAGGCCGAGCCAGCCTTCCGGCCGGTCGTCCCACGGGGCAGGCTGGCATGCGGCATCGCGATCGAACGACTCTGCCGCGACGACGTCTACCGGCAGCAGAACGTCGAACGTGAACGGGTTCGACTCGCGTACATCCTCTGCCATCTTGCCGCCGATCAAAACGTGGTCGGCACGCGAACCGAGGTTCTGGAGCACTGCCACCTTGTCATCGACCTTCGCCCCACCGGAAACGATCACGAACGGACGCTCAAGGTCGTCAGTGAGGAGCTTGCCGAGATTCTCCAGCTCGTCGAGCAGGAGCAGACCCGCGTAGGCCGGCAGCAGCCGGGCAACACCTTCCGTAGAAGAATGCGCTCGGTGCGCCGAACCAAACGCGTCATTCACGTACAGATCGCAACCATCGGCCAACTCTGCCGCGTAGCCCGGGTCGTTCTTCGTCTCACCCGGGTTGAAGCGAGTGTTCTCGAGCACCGTGATCCGCTCATCCGGCACGAGCCCTGCGATGTACTCGCGGACAGGTGCCATCGTGTACTTCGCGTGATCCTCTTCCGTCTTCGGACGGCCGAGGTGCGAGCACACACGGATCTCTTTCGCGCCACGCTCAAGCAGCAGACGCAGGGTCGGCAGCGACGCGCGGATACGCGCATCGTCAGCGACCTTGCCGTCCTCAAGCGGGACGTTCAGATCGGCACGAACAAGAACAACCTTCCCCGCGACATCAGCGTCACGGACAGAACGCGGCAGCCTCACGACCAGATCTCCTAGACGCCGAGCTTGGCGACGAGGTCGACAAGACGGCACGAGTAGCCCCACTCGTTGTCGTACCAGCCAAAGACCTTCACGACGTTGTCGCGAGCCATCGTCAGCTGGCTATCAAGGATGCAGGAGTACGCAGAACCCTTGATATCCGTCGAGACGAGGGGATCAGTCGAGTACTGGAGGACACCGGCGAGAGGACCGTCAGCCGCAGCCTTGTATGCCGCGTTGACTTCGTCCTTCGAGGGCGTGCCGTTCTTGAGGATGACCGTGAGATCCGTGACCGAACCTGTCGGGACTGGGGCGCGAACGGCCACACCGTCGAGCTTGCCCGCGAGGTCAGGCAGAACAAGGCCGATCGCCTTGGCCGCACCCGTTGAGGTCGGGATCAGGTTGATCGCTGCGGCGCGCGCACGGCGGAGATCCGGGTGCGGCAGGTCGAGGATCTGCTGGTCGTTCGTGTACGCGTGGATCGTGGTCATGAAGCCCTTCTCCACACCCCAGCTGTCGTTCAGCACCTTCGCGAGCGGGCCGAGACAGTTCGTCGTACACGACGCGTTCGAGATGATGTGATGCACAGACGGGTCGTACTCGTTGTCGTTGACGCCGATTGCGACCGTGATGTCCGGGTCGGTTGCAGGAGCAGAAATAACGACCTTCTTGGCGCCAGCATCGAGATGCTTCTGTGCGCCGTCGCGACTCGTGAAGAAGCCGGTCGACTCGATCACAACATCGACGCCGAGCTCGCCCCACGGCAGAGCCGCCGGATCGCGCTCAGCAAGGATCTTCATCTCCTGGCCCGCAGCACGCACAACGCCGTCTTCAAGGACGACGTCACCGTTCAGCGGCCCCATGTTGGAGTCGTACTTGAGGAGGTGCGCCATGGTGGCCGCGTTCCCCAGATCGTTGAATGCAACGATCTCGAATTGTGCGTTGCGCTCAAGCGCCGCGCGGAAGAAGTTGCGGCCGATGCGGCCAAATCCGTTGATTCCAACCCGTGTCTTCGCCATGCGGGGAATAAAGCACACGGTGACGGAAATCGTCGGCAGAACCGGCTCAAACGAGCCGATTCCCCTGCTCGGAGCGGGTTTTTAGGACACGCCGTACAGGTCGCCGAGTTTGTCGCGCAGGTAGGCGACATATGGAGCGGGATCGATGGTTGAGGTTCCAACGACCCGTTCGAGTGTTTCGGCGGGGGTGTACTTGCGGCCGAGCGTGTGCAGGTGCGTGCCAAGCCACGTGCGAAGCGGCGCAAAGTCGCCGGCCTCAAACGACGTAGTGAGCGTCGGAATGTCCGCCTCGATCCGCGACCAGATCTGCGCGCCGATCAGGTTGCCGAGCGCGTAGGTCGGGAAGTAGCCGATTGAGCCACCGGCCCAGTGGGTGTCTTGCAGCACGCCGTTCGCGTCGTCGGGAACCTCGATTCCGAGGTACTCCCACATCAGGCGGTTCCACTCACCGGGAAGCTCGTCGAGCGAGATCGTCCCGTTGATCATCGCTTGCTCCAGTTCGAAGCGGAGGATGATGTGCAGGTTGTAGGTCGCCTCGTCAGCTTCGACGCGGATCAGTGAGGGCTCAACCGTGTTCATCACCCGGTACCAGCTCTCGGGATCGAAGCCGGCCGTTGCGGCAGGGAAAAGCTCGGCGAGCCGCGGGAAGAAGTGGCGCCAGAATGGGCGGCCGCGCCCGACGAGGTTCTCCCACATCCGGCTCTGCGACTCGTGGAAGCCCAGCGAAACGCCGCTCCCGAGCGGTGTGCGCTCAAGCGTCGGGCTCACCTGATGCTCGTACAGACCGTGACCCGTCTCGTGCATCGTCCCGAACAGGCCACCGAGATGGTCGGTGAAGTACCGGGTCGTGATGCGAATGTCCTCGCTGCCGGCACCGGTGGCGAATGGATGAACCGTCTTGTCAAGGCGCCAAGCCGAATCGTCGAAACCGAAGGCGCGCGCCACTTCAAGCTCAAAGATCTTCTGCGTGTCGATATCCCACGGGCCGACGGGCGGCGCAACGCCAGCTGCAGCCTCGGCAGCACGCCGAACGAGCGGCGCCTGGTGCTCCTTGAGGTGATCGAACAGGTGCCGCACCTCGGCGGTGCGCATCCCCGGCTCGTAGTCGTCGAGCAGCACGTCGTAGGCCTCGTCAAAGGTTCCCTCGAAACATTCGACGTAGCGCTTGCGAAGATCGAGATTCGTCTGCAGTGCGGGCAGGAACGCCTTGTAGTCGCTGTTTCGGCGGGCCTCGACCCACACCGGGATCGCGAGCGACGCCTGACGAGTCATATCCGCAGTCAGCTCAGCGGGGATCCGCCGTGCCTTCTCCCAATCGCGCCGGGTGACTCGCACCAAGCTCGCTTCATCGGAGTCATATCCCTGCGCTTCAGCCCACGCTGCTGCACCATCGAGCAGTCGGCCTGTCTCGTCATCGACGAACATCTCGTGCGCGAGCTTCCCGAGCGTTGCGAGCTGCTCGGCACGAATCGCAGCGCCGCGGGCGGGCATCATCACGTGCTGATCCCAGTCGAGGATCGCTGCGCTCGAGTGGAGATCGTTGATCTCGCCGAGCCGCACCTTCAGGTCGTCATACGCCGCCACGGGAGACACGCTAGCGCAGGTCGGTGATTTCGGAGGCGAGCGCGCGGATCTGACGCATCCGCGCAGCAATCGTCGCTTTCGGGATCGGCGGCTTCGAGCGAAGTCCGAGTTCGGCGAGCGAGAGCGCCGGATGCCGCACGCGGAGCTCTGCCACAACCGCGAGGTGCGGCGGCAAGCTGTGGCCCGCAAGTGCCTCGATCGCCTCGATCTGCTCACGTGAGGCCCGGACGACGCGACCAACGTTTGCTGCATCGGCGTTCGCGAGACGATTCGCCTCCGACCGGGTGCCCGCGAGCACCGCGTGTTCGTCGAGAAGCAGCGCTGTCTGGCTGGCCCCAATGAGCGCCAACAGGTCGACGATCGTCTCGCCACCCTTCGCGTAGGCGAGCGCCTGCCCTCGACGCTCCGCCACGGCAAGCCGACAGTCCTCCGCGTCGGCGAGAGCGACGAGAAACGCTGCACCGTCCTTGTGTGACGCGCGGATCTCGAGGTGCGGTGCGCGTGGCCCTGAGAGCGATCCGGCGCCAAGGATGGCACCACGCAGATACGACGCACGGCAGCATGACCGCCCCACGACCTGCTTGGGCACAACCTCGAGGGGTGCGCCGCTCGCCGACACGACGCCAGCCTCGCGTAACACCGCAATCGCGCCCTCATCGAGTTCGACATGAAGCTGATAGCGCGTCGCCTTTGCGAACGCGTGCTGCTGGTAGGTGCGGATCTCCGAGCCGACCAAAAAGCCGCGGAGGAGCGAGAAGGCACGGCGCGCCACGGCCGCGCTGACGAGATCGAGGTGGACGGAACGTTCGCCGCGACCGTGCAGGTGCCATGTTCCCGCTGTATGGCTCAGCGCCGAGAGCTCGGCCAGCCGGCAGCACCGGCGGCGCGGGGCGATCGACGCAAGCTCGTCGCGGAGCGGCTCCGAGAGCCCGGTCACAGCTCGACACCCTCCATGGCACGCAGGCGTCGCTTGTAGCCGACACCGAGCGATCCGTACGAACCGATGCCGCCGGACGCAATCACTCGGTGGCACGGGACGAAGACGCCGAGCCGGTTGCGTGCACAGAACGTCCCGGCCGCACGTGCAGCTCCCGGGCGCCCAGCAAGGGCAGCAAGCTCCCCGTACGTGACGACAGAGCCACGTGGGATCGCGCGCAGTGCGCGGGCGCAATCGCCGTGAAATCCGGGCTCGATGTCGAGCTCAACATCGCGGAAGTCGTCGCCTGAACCCGCAAACCAGGCTGCGAGTCGCGCCCCCAGTGGATGGTCCCGACTGCCACCGCGAGGCGGCCCATCGGGGTGCGGCCGCGGATGTTCGCACCAGACGACGACATCTCCCTCAAGCCAAAGCTCTCCTATCCCCCATCCGGGCGCGTCGTACAGAACGAGCGTCGGCTGCACCGACGCATGTTGTACCGTCCGTCGCCGATGCGCGACCGGCTTCCTCTTCTTGGCTACGCCTACGTCCTGATCGGACTCGCTTCGTTGCTCCTTGCAGGCGACCATCCAGGAGTCGGCATGGCGCTCTTCGCGGCGTCGGTGTTCTGCCTGTTCTGGTTCCTCGAGAGCCTGCGCGCGAAGCTCGTTCGCTACGACCCTGATCGCTTCTTCGCCGGCATCGTGCTGGGCGGCGGCGCGTCGTTCATCGCGCTTGAGGCTGGGGCTGTCGCCGAGCAGTCGACCGAGCTTGCCGGCGTAGCAGCTGCCTGCGCTGCCTCGGTCGTGATTGGATCGTCACTTGCCAGTCTCTCTGCTCGCAAGGTGCCGCGGACGCTCGGAAGGCTCGGTGTCGCTGGCGGCCTCGTCGTGCTCGGTGTTGGCATGGCGGAATCGGCGTTCGATTGGACGCTCGTTGGCTCGACGCTCTGGGCGTCGGCTGTCGGCTTCATGGTCTGGGTTGCCGTGACTGCAACCTTCCTGCTGCGCACCTAATCGGCTCCCGAACCCTGAGGCCCGGGCGTATGGTTCTCGCATGACGCGTCATTCCGTTTCTTCGCCACCAGTGGCGCATAACGAGCCTGTGCGCGACTACGCCCCCGGTAGTCCCGAGCGTGAGCGGCTCAGCAAACGCCTCACCGAGCTCCGCTCCGAGCGGATCGAAATCCCGCTTGTCATCGGGGGCAAAGACATTCACACGGGCGACACGCGCACCGCAGTGATCCCGCACGACCACCAGCACGTTCTCGCTGATGTTCACCAGGCGTCGGCCGAACACGTTGCCCAGGCGATCGAGGCATCACGCACCGCCTGGCACGAATGGTCGCGTTGGCCATGGGAGGATCGCGCCGCCGTCTTTCTGAAGGCAGCCGAGCTGCTTGCCGGGCCGTGGCGTGACACGGTCAACGGCGCAACGATGCTTGGCCAGTCGAAGACGGCGCATCAGGCCGAGATCGACTCGGCCTGCGAGCTCGTGGACTTCCTGCGCTTCAACGTGCAGTTCATGACCGAGATGTACGCCGAGCAGCCGATCTCGTCACCTGGCATCTGGAACCGGCTTGAATACCGCCCACTCGAAGGTTTCGTGCTTGCCGTGTCGCCGTTCAACTTCACCGCAATCGCCGGCAATCTCACAACCTCGGCAGCGATGCTTGGCAACGTCGTGCTGTGGAAGCCGGCATCGACGGCGATGCTCTCGGGTTACCACTTGATGCGCCTGTTCCAGGAGGCCGGACTCCCCGACGGGGTGATCAACCTCCTCCCCGGCTCCGGCAAGACGATCGGTGATGTCGCGCTTGCGAGCCCCGAGCTTGCTGGCATCCACTTCACAGGCTCAACGGGCGTCTTCAACGGCATGTGGAAGACCGTCGCGAACGACATGGAGCGCTACAAGAACTACCCGCGCATGGTCGGAGAGACGGGTGGCAAAGACTTCATCATCGCCCACCCCTCCGCCGATGTGGACGCAGTCGTGGCGGCGATTATCCGCGGGTCGTTCGAATACCAGGGCCAGAAATGTTCAGCTGCGTCACGCGTCTACCTTCCCTCGAACCTCTGGCCGGAGATCCGCGAAAAGCTCGCTGCGGAAGTTGCAACGATCACGATGGGCGACACGTCCGACTTCTCGAACTTCATGGGTGCCGTGATTGACGGCGCGTCGTTCGCCACCCAGCGGGACGCGATCGCCGAGGCCCGGTCGACCGCTGGAACGAGCATCCTCGTTGGCGGCGGCACGGACGACAGCACCGGCTGGTTCGTCGAGCCAACGGTGATCGAGACCACCGATCCG
>CAIWTI010000238.1 GCA_903915545.1 uncultured Actinomycetes bacterium
CCAATCACGATCGGGCCGGAGCCGATCAGACAGATCGACTGGATGTCTGTCCTACGCGGCATTCCGCACCTCCGCCACGAACTCGTCGATGATGCGCCAGGCGTCGTGGGGGCCCGGGCCGGCCTCCGGGTGGAACTGCACCGACCGTGCGCGCAGCTCCGGTAGGCGAAGTCCCTCAACAGTGCCGTCGTACAACGACACCTCCGAGACCGCCGGATCGTCGGCTGATTCGACCGCGAAACCGTGGTTCTGGGCCGTCACGAACACGCGGCCCGTAACGCGATCGAGCACGGGGTGATTGGCGCCGCGGTGGCCAAACGGGAGCTTGAACGTGCCCCGGCCGGTCGCGCGAGCAAGCAGCTGGTGGCCAAGGCAGATGCCAAGCACGGGTACTCGTCCAAGCAGTTCGGTGATGATCGCTGCTTGTTCGTCGAGTGGCTCTGGATCGCCCGGGCCGTTCGAGAGCACGACGCCGTCGTAGCTCGCGAGCTCGTCGGCCGGCGTGTCGTGAGGAACCACCGTCACTGCGGCACCCTGCTTCGCCAGGCGGCGCGGGATCGAACGCTTCGCGCCGTAGTCGACAACCGCGATCCGGATATCGCCATCGGTCGAGAACGCGTACGGCTCGGTGCAAGAGACGAGGGGAGCAAGGGCCGCACCGGCCATGCTCGGCTGAGCGAGGACAGCCTCGAGCGCCTCGTCGGTCGAACGCCCGTCGCAGACGACAGCAGCGCGCATGGCGCCGCGGTCGCGTAGGTGGAGCACGACCGAGCGCGTATCGACGGCGGTGAGCGCAGGCAGCCCCCGCTCGACGAGCCAATCTGTCCATCCTGGGCCGCGTGCCTCACGCATCACAACGGCGGTCGCGTGAGCGGCGGTCGATTCGTCACGCGATGGATCGACGCCGTAGTTCCCGACCATCGGCGCTGTGAACGAGACGATCTGGCCGGTGAAGCTCGGGTCGGTGACGACCTCCTGGTACCCGGTCATGGCAGTCGTGAAGACCGCCTCACCAAACGCTGTCGCGCTCGCACCGGTGCTTTCGCCGGGGAAGGCCGTACCGTCTTCGAGAAGCAGGTAGCCGCTCATGCTTCGTACGCCACGCGGCCGGCCGCGATCGTCAGGACGACCTTCGAGTGCAGCCGTTCTCCAAGGAGCCACGAGTTCGCCGAGAGCGACTTGAACCGCTCCTCGGTGACACGCCACGTGGCATCGAGGTTGATCAACGTGAGATTGGCCGGTGCACCCACGGCGATGCGTGGGATGTCGAGCCCGAACGTCCGCGCAGGGCCGGCTGTCATCCGCTCAATGACAAGCTCGAGTGGCAGGACGCCTGGCTCGATGAGGTAGGTGTAGAGCGACGAGAACGCCGTTTCCAGTCCGGTCACGCCGAAGGGTGCGGCCTCAAACGGGACGTCCTTCTCTTCGCGCGAGTGCGGGGCGTGATCGGTAGCGATGACACCGATCGTTCCGTCGAGCAGCGCCTCGATGAGGGCCTGACGATCATCCTCGGTGCGTAGCGGCGGGTTCATCTTAAAGTTGGTGTCGAGCGACCGTACTGCCTCGTCGGTGAGCACCAGGTGATGCGGCGACGCCTCCCCGGTCGCCGCGACTCCGGCGGCCTGTGCGGCACGGAGGTGGTCGACGGATTCGCGTGCTGAAAGGTGCATCAGGTGAACCGGCTGACCGGTGTCGCCAGCAAGTGAGAGCTCGCGCGCGACGCCGAGGCTCTCGCCGAGGGACGGCCAACCGCCAAGTCCAAGCTCGGCCGAAACGGCACCCATGTGCATGTGGCCACCCTTGGTCAGCGACGGCTCCTCGCAGTGGAGGGTGAGCAGACGATCGGTGATGGCGTTGTACTCGAGCGCGCGGCGCATCAGCCCCGCCGTTGCCACCGGGCGTCCGTCATCGGTGAAGGCCGCTGCACCTGCTTCCGCGAGCTCGCCCATCTCAGTCAGCTGCTGCCCGAGCTGACCCACAGTGATTGCTGCGGTGAACCCAACCGGAATCTCGGCCTCCTCGGCCGCCTGGGCTCGCAGGCCGCGGAGAACGTCTGTGTTGTCGACGACCGGTTCGGTGTTGGGCATCGCGAGGATCGCGCAGTACCCACCAGCTGCGGCTGCAGCGGTGCCCGATGCGATCGTCTCTTCATCCTCGCGGCCCGGCGTCCGCAGGTGGACGTGCGGGTCGACGAACGCGGGGACGAGCAGGTTCCCTTCGGCCTCGACCACCCGGATGCCGTTGGCATCAAGCGCCGTGCCGATCTCCGTGATCACCCCTCCCTCGACGCGAACGTCGCACACCATGTCGACGCCTTCGGTCGGGTCGAGCACCCGGGCGCCACGAATGACGAGATCGTCCGCACCGGACTTTCCAACAAGGATCATGCGACCTCCGCAGTCGTTTCGACGAGCACTGGGCCGGTCGTGAGTAGGTCGTACAGGACAGCCATGCGCACGACCAGGCCCGCCTTGACCTGGTCGACGACGAGGGCCTGAGGCGAGTCGGCCACGCGCGGGTCGATCTCGACGCCGCGGTTCATTGGGCCGGGATGCATCACGCGCTGGGTCGGGCTGAGCCGATCGAGCGTCACGCCCCACCGCGCCGTGTACTCGCGCAGCGACGGGACGTAATTCGCGCCCTCCTCCATACGCTCGCGCTGCATGCGCAGGACGTAAACGATGTCGGCTGAGGCGATGTCGCGAATGTCGAAGGAGCGCTCGACGCCGAGCCCTTCGGGCAGCAGTGGTGGCGGCCCGACGAGCGTGACGTGCGCGCCGACCAGTCGCAGCGCTTGCACGAGCGAGCGCGCGACGCGCGAGTGGAGCACGTCTCCGACGATCGCCACATGAACACCTTCGAGGCGGCCAAGTGACTCCGAGATCGTGTAGAGGTC
>CAIWTI010000239.1 GCA_903915545.1 uncultured Actinomycetes bacterium
CGGCCTCCTGCAACGCAGCCGCAAGTGAACCGAACGTGTTCCACACAAGCGACTTCGAGGGAACGCGACCTCGATGCGCGTCGAGATCGCGCGACGTCGGCGTGCGCCCGAGCTCTCTGCCCAAACCTCGGAGCTGTTCGAGGAGCTCGTCGCGCGAAGCAAAACGTCGCGGGACTAGGCCGGCTGCGCGCTTCGCGTCGTTCCAGGTGCCGAAGTGTTCGACGACCGTTTGCGGGTGTGCGCTCGTCTCGTCGTCTGCCGCGAACTCCTTCATCGTGGGCGAGCGGCCAAGGCGCTCGGCGCACGCACGGAGTTCCGCAAGGATCTGGTCGTCGGTGTAACGGCGACGTAGGTCGCTCCGGAACGCCGAGAGCGCCTGTGCGTCGATCGCAACGTTGGCGCGGTAGCCCGCCATCGAAGAAATGGTAGAGCAAAACACATGACATGCAATCGATTACGCGCGCACGCAACGGCTTGCCTGCTCGCAGTGCTTCACCCGGCGCGTCGCCTGCGCATACTCTGGCCCTCGTGGGAAGCCTCAGGTCCCTCCTCCTCCCTGCCGAAGCTGCGGCATTCCGAACCCTCGGCACAATCTCGCGCGCCACAGGACGCGGCGGCGGAACAACGCTTCCGGGAAAGCTCCTCTGGCGCGTTGATCGCGGAGCGATCGCAGCGATCGCCAGGCGCTTTACGAACGGCGTCGCGCTCGTTTCCGCGACGAACGGCAAGACAACGACCGCGGCGATGGCCACCGACATCCTTGAGCAGCTCGGACCTGTCCTCGCGAACCCGGGCGGCGCCAACCTGACGTCCGGTGTCTCCTCGTCGCTGCTCGCGCCGTCCCGAGCGACGCGCGCTGTGCTTGAGGTAGACGAAGCTGCGCTGCCGCCGATCGCGGACGCGGTCGTACCGCGTGTGATCTGCCTCGGCAATCTCTTCCGCGACCAGCTTGATCGGTACGGCGAGCTCGAGCATGTCGCCAACCGGTGGAAGCGCGTCGTGGAGGCCTCGACGGCAACTCTCGTCGTGAATGCCGACGACCCGCGGCTTGCGGCGCTCGCTCGGGGACGAGAGCGAGCGGTGCTCTTTGGAGTCGACGATCCACGTCATGCGTTGCCCGGACTCCAGCATGCTGTCGATTCGGTCTATTGCACGTCCTGCGGCACGCCCTACGCCTACACCGCGATCTACAGCGGACACTTGGGCGATTACGCCTGTCCGAACTGCGGTGAGGCTCGTCCGCCACTCGATATCGCCGCATGCGAGATTGAGCTGCGTGGCCTTGAAGGCTCGAGCTTCACCATTCGGACGCACGCGGACGACGTTCGCGTTGAGCTCGCCGTGCCGGGTCTCTACAACGTCTACAACGCCGTGGCCGCTGCCGCGCTTGCGATCGCCTCAGGTGCCACGCTGGCGAACGTTGCGGCAGGTCTCTCGCGCTTCACAGCAGCGTGGGGCCGCTTTGAGAGGATTCCGATCGGAGACCGTCAGGCTCTGATCCTGCTGATCAAGAATCCTGCCGGTGCGAATGAGGCGGTCCGAACCCTGGTGAGTGGCGGGGCGCCGCGGACAGCCGTGATCGCGCTCAATGATGAGATCGCCGATGGACGTGATGTGTCGTGGATCTGGGATGTCGATTTTGAGCCGCTCGCCGAGCACCTCGATCATCTTGTCGCGACGGGGACGCGTGCTGAGGAGCTCGCGCTGCGGTTCGCCCACGGCGGACTCGACCGCGCCCGCATCACGGTTGAGCACGATCTCGAGCTTGCTTTCGATCGCGGCTTGGCCGAGACAGCATCGGGCGGCGAACTCGTCGTGATGCCCACGTACACCGCAATGCTTGAGCTGCGAGGCTTGGCAGCGAAGCGTGGAGGCCTACCCGCCTACTGGGAGGCCACGACGTGAACATCCGAGTCGCGCACCTCTATCCCGACCTTCTGAACATCTACGCCGACCGAGGGAACATTGCGGTGCTCAAAGCGCGCGCCGAGGCCCGCGGGCATACGTTCGACGTCCACGCGATCACCCTTGGTGACACGATCGATCCCTCGGCGTTCGACCTGTACTACCTCGGTGGCGGTCAGGATCGCGAACAGCAGATCGTCGCACCTGACCTCTCCCGCCACGCAGCGACGCTGCGCAGTGCGTTCGACGACGGTGCCGTCTTTCTGGCGGTGTGCGGTGGGTACCAGCTCCTGGGCCGCGGCTACCGCGACAGCTCAGGTCGCGAGCTGCCAGGTGCCGGCGTCCTCCCACTTGAGACCGTCGCCGGCGAACGCCGACTGATCGGTGACGTCCTACTCACGTGCGACTGGGCGGGCGGCAGCACGCTCGCCGGGTTCGAGAATCACGCCGGACGCACGCTGCTCGACGCAGGCGCGCTTCCACTCGGAACGGTCGTCGCGGGCTACGGGAACGACGGCGAGAGCGGCGCGGAAGGCTGCCGACACGGGCGCGCCTATGGCACGTACCTCCACGGGCCGTTGCTTCCGCGCAATCCGTGGTTCGCCGATCTGCTGCTCAGCGAGGCTCTAGAACACGTCAGTGGCCGAGCAGTCGAACTCGCCCCGCTCGATGACGCGCTTGAACGTGCAGCCCACGACGTCGCGGCGGCCAGAGCGCGCAGCCGCGGCGGCCGCTAGCGCACCCAGATCGACCCGAGGTACGCCGCGGGATCACCCGGACGCCACCGCGTGAGAAAGCGCTTGATCGGTGGGTGCACAACGACCTCCTCAAGTTCCTCGACCGTGAACAGCGACGTGCCGCGAATCGCAGCGTCTTGCGGCGCTACATCCTCCAGTGAGCGATGCGAAAGGTCGGCAGCGAACACGATGTGGACGATGTGACGCTCGCCCGCACTCCAATCCGGCGCAATCGACTCGGCCACGGCGATTGGGCCCTCGAGCGGGAGATCGTCGCTCAAACCGAGCTCTTCGATGAGTTCACGGTGGAGCGCCTGGACGAGGGTCTCCCCTCCTTCCACGCCACCACCGGGTAGCAACCAGTACGACTTGCCAGGCTTCTCTTGACGGCAAAGCAGGATCCGCCCGTTCCAGCGGAGCAGTGCGGCTACGCGGATCCTTGGGGCGCTCACGCCTGTGTCAAACGCTCGACGATCCGAAGCCGCGGTCGCCGCGTTCTGTATCGGGAAGCTCTTGCACTTCGAACGGGCGAACCTCTGGGATCTTCAAGACAACGAGCTGGGCGATCCGCATTCCGGGCTCGACGATGAATGTCTCGGCGAGGTCGGTGTTCAGGAGGCTCACCTTGAGCTCGCCGCGGTAGCCACTGTCGACGAGGCCTGGTGTGTTCACGATTGTGATCCCGTTCTTCGCTGCGAGGCCGGAGCGCGGCTGAACGTAACCCGCATGGCCATCGGGAATCGCTACGGCAAGGCCGGTACCGACCAGAGCACGGTGGCCTGGTGCGAGTTCAACCCGTTCGCAGGAGGCGAGGTCCAGGCCAGCATCACCCGCATACGCCCGCACGGGAACCACCGCGTCGGGATGGAGACGTTTGATCGGGAGGTCGATCATGCCGGGGTTACTTTCGCATCTCGTGTGTCATCGGCGATGAGGAACGCGGCGAACCGCGCGATCTCGCGCCGCGGCAGGCGTGCGTGCACGAGCACTCCCTCGGGGGTGTCCTCACGACCATCAATCGGTGCGCCGAGCGCGTACAGCTCCGAAAGCCTGCCACCCTCGCCGTACGGGACGAGCAGCTGCACCTCCTCGGTGCGCGACGCGAACTTCTCGGCAATCCGTTCGCGCAGCTCCTCAAGCCCCTCGCCGGTCACAGCAGAGACCATCGGTGAGCCTGGGAAGCGGTTCGCGACCCGACGACGCCCAAGCTCGTCCAAGCGGTCGATCTTGTTCAGCACGAGCTCGAGCGGGAGCTCGTCAGCGCCAATCTCTCCCAGGACGTCTTCGACCGCACGAATCATCGTGTCGACCTCGTCGTCCGGAGCAGATGCGTCGATGACATGCAGCACCATGTCGGCCACGAGCGTCTCTTCGAGCGTCGCAGCAAAGCCCTCGACGAGCTGCGTCGGCAGTCGTCGGATGAAACCCACCGTGTCAGTTACGAGGTACTTGCGGCCCTCGAACTCGTAGCTTCGCGTGGTCGGGTCGAGGGTTTCGAAGAGGCGGTTGCGTACCGACACGTCGGCGCCCGTGAGGGCGTTCAGCAGCGTTGACTTGCCGACGTTCGTGTAGCCGGCGAGCGCAATCGTCGGTGTCTCGCTCCGGCGGCGCTCTTTGCGGCGAATCGTGCGCTGCTGCTCAAGCTCGTTCAACCGCCGTTTGAGGATTGACACACGCCGTCGCGCGAGCCGCCGGTCGGTCTCAAGCTGCGATTCACCCGGGCCACGGGTGCCGACGCCGCCACCGAGTCGTTCGAGGTGCTGCCACATGCCGCGCATGCGCGGGAGGTTGTACTCGAGCTGTGCCAGCTCGACTTGGAGCTTTCCCTCAGCTGAGACCGCATGCTGGGCAAAGATGTCAAGGATCAGCTGCGTACGGTCGATCACGCGCGTCTTCAACGTGTCTTCGAGGTACCGCTGTTGGGAAGGATCGAGTTCGCCGTCGACGATCAGGCTCTCCGCTTCGGCGGCCTCGTACTGCTCTTTGAGCTCTTCAATCTTGCCGCTACCGACATAGGTACGGCGGGCCGGATGCGTCCTGTGTTGAACGACCCGGCCGACAATATCGACGCCCGCGGTTCGCGCAAGCTCTTCGACTTCGGCAAGCTCGTGGTCTGGATCCGCGCCCTGAGCCAGCACTGCGAGCACCATCCCTCGCTCTGGCTCCGGAGTGTGTGGGATCATCTGAACGCATTATGCCCGCCCACGACTCCCTCCCCGATCTCGGCGCTCGCACATTGGCGCTCGTCGACATCCCGTCAGAGTCGCTACACGAGCAGCAGGCCTACGAATACGTCAAGCGCGCGATGCCATTTACTCCCGCGTTTGACGATGGCGAGTCGTTGCTCTACCTCCTGCAGAGTGACCGCCCACGTCCGCTGGTGCTGCTTGCGGGGCACACCGACACGGTTCCGGCGCAGGACAACATCCCTGGCCGCATCGAGGACGGTGTCGTCTACGGCCTTGGTTCTACGGATATGAAGGGTGGCCTTGCGGTAATGATCGAGCTTGCCGACTGGGCGCTTGGCGCAGACCGCGCCTACGACGTTGGCTTCCTCTTCTTCCCGCGCGAAGAGCTCGGTGCCGACGTGAACCCGCTGCCGGCGGTGTTCGCCAAGAACCCAGTGATCGATACCGCGGCGCTCGTGATCTGCCTCGAACCGACCGACAACTCCTTGCAGCTCGGATGTCTTGGCAACCTCAACGCCCGCCTCGTCTTCGAGGGCAAGGCCGCCCACTCAGCGCGTCCCTGGCAGGGTGAAAATGCCATCGCCAAGGCCTGTGCAGGTCTCACCGACATCCTCGCGCTCGAGCCGAACGATGTTGTGATCGACGGCCTGCTCTTCCGCGAAGTGCTGAGCGTCACGCAGATCCATGGCGGGAGCGCCTCAAACGTGATTCCCGCTCGGGTCGAGTGCACGTTGAACTTCCGGTACGCACCCGATCGCTCAGCTGAAGAGGCGGTGGCGCGGCTCCGAGAGCTTGCTGGGCCGAACGTTGAGGTACTCCACAACTCACCGGCGGCGCATGTCGCGCAGGGGTCAGTGGTGCTCGACGCACTTCGTCGAGCCGGTGATTTCGAGCTCCAGCCGAAGCAAGCTTGGACGAACGTCGCCGACTTCGCGGCGCGTGGGCTGGACGCTGTGAACCTTGGGCCAGGGGCAACGAAGTACGCGCACAAAGCCGATGAGCAGATCTCAATTGCAGCACTTGAGGAGACCTACACGGCGATCCGCCGGTTCCTCAGCGGCGACGCATGACCTTTCCGTTCTCCCCCGTCCTCACTGGCCTCGCCCAGTACCCGTTTGCACGGCTTGACGCGTGGCGCGCCGAGGCGACGGCGAAGGGCACTGACGTCATCGACTTCGGTGTGGGTGATCCACGCGAGGTGACACCGGCGTTCATCCGGGAGGCGCTTTCTGCTGGGATGACGGAGATTTCGAGCTATCCGCGTGCTGCCGGCCTCCCGGAACTTCGTTCCGCGATAGGCGGGTGGATCGAGCGCCGGTTTGGCGTGTCCGTCGATGCGGATCGCGAGATCGTGCCGACGCTCGGCTCGAAGGAAGCGATCTTCTCGTTCGCGCAGGTCGTGACAGGTGAGCGACGCGTGATTGCGGTCCCAGAACCCGGGTACCCGGTGTACGAGCGGGGCGCACTCTTCGCAGGAGCCGAAGTGCAGACAATCCCGCTTCGCGAGAGCACCGGCTGGTTGCCCGACCTTGACGCCGTCGAGAACTGGGAGGAGCTCGCAGCGTTCTGGGTCTGCTACCCGAACAATCCCACGGGTGCGGTGGCACCGCTGGGCTTCTATGAGGAGATCGCAGGCCGCGCAGCAGAGCATGGCTTCATCCTCTGCTCCGACGAGGCGTACTCCGAGCTGTGGTTCGACGAGCCACCGGTCTCGGCGCTCCAAGTCGCCGATCGCTCGCACGTCGCCGTGTTCAACACCCTCTCGAAGCGCTCATCGATGACCGGCTATCGCTCCGGCTTTGTGTGCGCACCGGAGCCGGTCGCGCACGCACTTCGCACGTATCGCCCTTCTGTTGGGACGGCGCCGCAGGAGTTCGTCCAACGCGCGTCGGTCGCGGCCTGGCACGACGAGGGCCACGTCCAGGATGTCCGTGGGGTCTATCGGCGTAAACGCGAGATTCTCTTGCCCGCTCTCGAGGCGGCGGGAATGCGGCTTGCGGGCAGTGAGGCAACGTTCTTTCTGTGGCTCGCCGTTGACGGTTCCTCCGAGGCGTACGCGCGTCAGCTGCTGGAATCAGGTCTGCTCGTCGCTCCAGGCGCATTCTTTGGGCCCGCTGGCGAAGGGTATGTTCGTATCGCGCTCGTTCCAACGCAGGAGGAATGTGAGCGTGCAGCCAAGATCCTGCGGGAGGTGTCATGACGACCGAAGAGACGATCGCAGCACTTGACCGCGGTGAAGTGCGCGTCGCCGAGCCTGTAGGAGACGACTGGGTTGTCAACCTCGACGTGCAGGCAGCAATTCTCGACTTTTTCCGCACGCGCACGATGGAGACGCGCGAGCTCGGCCCGTTTGAGTACCACGACAAGATTCCGCTGAAGTCGGGTTACGCGGAGCTTGGCGTGCGGGTTGTACCGCCGGCTGTTGCGCGGTACGGATCGTTTCTTTCGCGCGGCGTCGTGTTGATGCCGTCGTACGTGAACATCGGCGCCTGGGTTGGGCCGAACACGATGGTTGACACGTGGGCAACGGTGGGTTCGGGCGCGCAGATCGGCGCGAACGTCCATCTCGCTGGCGGTGTCGGCATCGGTGGTGTCCTGGAGCCGCCCGGAGCTCGGCCTGTGATCATCGAGGACGGTGCGTTTATCGGTTCGCGGTGCATCGTCGTCGAAGGTGTTCGCGTCGGGCGCGAAGCTGTGTTGGCACCGAACGTGTCACTTACGGCGTCAGTCCCGATCATCGATGTGACCGGGCCCGAACCAGTCGAGTATCGAGGCGAGGTGCCCCCGCGCGCCGTTGTGGTGCCGGGAACACGACCGAAGCAGTTTGCCGCGGGTACGTTCGATCTCAACTGCGCGCTGATCATCGGGCACCGCAACGAGTCGACCGATCTGAAGACGTCGTTGAACGACGCGTTGCGTGAGTTTGGCGTCGGTGCGTAGGCGTCTTACGCGGCGAGCGTAAGTCCGCCGAGCTTCTGCGCGCTGCGCTGAGCGGCGTGGATCGCAATGTTCGTGAGCTTCGACATCGGCAAGCCGGGCGCCGTATAGGCGTAGATGCCCGAGAGGATGTTTCCGCGCACCATGTAGATGGCGACTCCATCTTCGGTGACGGTCTTGCCTGCGCTCTCGACCACGACGTGCAAGAGCACCGCCACCGATCCTGCGGGCAGGCCCGAGACGGTCAGCGGTGCGGTGTGGAAGCTCACGCGGTTGCTCCCCTGAATACGCGTGATTGTTGCCGCGCTACACGCAGTCGCGGCCGTCTTGATCTCGTTCAATGCTTGCGTGGCACCACTTGCGGTGTAGGCGACAACCTCGTTCGAGATCGGGAAGCCCGAGCCGTACGCGTAGTGCACTTGCAGCCGTGAGGTGCGCAGCCCTTCACTCGGGAAGCTCTGGTTGCACAGGTCGAGTGTCGTTTCGCCGAGCACGCTCGTGCCGCCTGGGAACGGCTTGCGCTTGAACCCCTTCCCCACTTCGGCCCCGGTGAGGACGAGCGAGCTGACGTCCTGGCCCTTTTCGTACTCGAATGTCTGGGCGCTTTCGTGGAAGGTCGCCGAGTACCCCTGCCACTTTGCTGCCGGAGCTGCGTAGTTGATGACATGCACGATGCTGTCGCGGAAGAAGATGTACTCGCTCGCTTTCACCTGGCCCGACCCGCTGCCGAGGAGATAGGTGATCAACGCGGCGCGACCTGCTGGCAGCACGACGGTTGAAGCGGTGACTTGCGCGGTGTTGGTGCTCGCGCGGAGCGTTTTGGTCGCGTCTGCCGAGACCTTGTCAAGCGTCGTGAACGTTGTGCGGTAGGCGCCAGCATCCATGAACGCGGTTTTGTCGGAGGTGAACACCGAGATGTCCGATGTCGTGGAGGCGCTGTTGGCAATCGACGCGAAGCCGGCTTCCTTGGAGAGGACGTTGAGCGCGGCTTGGTCGAGGCTTGAGACCGAAACCCACGTTGAGGGGAGAGAAATCGCAAAGCCTTGGGTGTTGGCGTGGTAGGTGCGCCAGTCAGCGGCCTGGGCCGCCGTTGCCAACAACGCCACGAGGACGGTGATGCTGGCGAGATGCGTGACGAGGCGCTTCATGCGGCCACATCATCGCGTTCGGCAGGTCCGACGAGGAACGCCCGTCCGTTTTCGAAGCGCACCTCAAGCGGCCCCCCGGGGAATACGACGGTTGCCGAGGTGGCGTCGAGAGCGGCAGCGACAGCGACGGCGCTCGAACCTGATGACCCGGTCTCCCCTACACCGCGCTCCCAGACGCGCGCTTCGATGCGGCCTGGGGCCGTCCAACGCGCGACTTGGACGTTTGTGCGTTGCGGGAAGCGCTCGTGCGTTTCGAGGAATGGGCCGACGGTGTCGAGACGTGCTGGGTCATCTTCAACCACTGCATGGGGATTGCCGACATCGACGGGACGAAAGCGGATGCCCTCGACCTCTTCGGGGGCGCCGACGCTCACCTGACCCATGTCCTGTTCAACAAGGCCGTCTGGCCTGAGCGTCGCGCGCACGGTGCGGTGACCGACGTTGACGCTCACTGCGCGTGCGCCGGTCTTCGTTGCGAGCCATTGGGCGGCGATTCGGGTTCCGTTGCCGGACATTTCGGCGAGCGACCCGTCGGGGTTCCAGATGTTGATGTCGACGAAGTCGTCGCCGACCGCGAGGACTTCGAGGATGCCATCAGCATCGCCGACGTAGGTTGCGACGCTGGTGGGCGTGAGCACCGCCTCATCGGCGGCTGCTTCAGCCACGAGATAGATGTTTCCCTGAGCCTGCCAACGTGACAGCTGCATGTGCCAACTCCTCGACGGGACGCGTGGTTTCGAGGGTACCGGCCGCGGGGATGCGCCGAAGCCATTTCCGTTGGTACCGGGCGAGTTGCCGGGTTGCGAGCGCCACGGCTTCGATGGCGTGCTCTACGGGCAGTGTGGCGAACTGTTCAACGCCGAGGATCTTCCTGGCTGTAGCTGAGAGGTCTTGCTGCCACGCGCGCGTCGCCTCTTCGACCGCTCCAGCTTCTGCCATGGCGTGGGTCCGCGCGTCGATGTTGGCGTCGAGAACATCGTTTGGGCAGTCAACGGTGATGATGGCGGTCGGGTGTCGGACATCGTCAGTCCACAGCCGGCTTGCGCCTTCGGGTGCGAGGGACGCGCCGAGGTCGGTTAGTTCGAGGGCTCGCACAACGCGTTTGCGATCGTTGGCGTGAATCTGCGTGGCGGCGTTGGGATCACGGTTTCTGAGGACATCGTAGGCCGCGTCTGCGCCGTGTTCGTCGTAGTAGGCGTTCCAGTGTTCGCGCAGCTCTGGCGTTGGCGCTGGTGGAAAGGTCATGGTCGAGAGTGCCGCACGGAGGTAGAGACCGGTTCCTCCGACGACGATGGCGGTTTTGCCTTGTCGGACGATGTCGTCGATCTCCTTGTGCGCGAGCTGCTGGTATTCGGCAGCTGAGATCTCTTGGGTCAGCGGAACGCTTCCGACCAGCCGCGCCGGATGCGTTGGTGCGGCGGTGATGATCGGCAGGTCGGCGTAGATCGCGGCGGAGTCCGCCGAAACAGCTTCGGCGTCGATCAGCTCGAGGATCGCTGCGACGATGGCGCTCTTTCCGGTCGCCGTCGGCCCGAAGAGGGCCACGACGGGCGGAGTGGCCGGGTTCACGGCTGGAGCGTCTGCTTGAAGCCGTGCTGGATGTCGCCGTCGGTGTGGTCGGGCGCCAGCTCCCGTTCTTCTTCGGGATGGGTTGCGCGCCACTCCTTGAACCACTGCACGGACTTCGGAATTCCGGCGTCGAGCGGTGTGGATGGTGTCCAGCCGAGGAATTCGCGTGCCTTCCGAATGTCTGCAACGTAGTGGGTTACTTCGCCGAGGAGGGATGGTTCGTGGCGGATCTCGGGGTCGACACCAAGTTCCGTTGCGATCAGCTCTGCTGCTCGGACGAGCGTGTTGCCTTCGCCGTAGGCGAGGTTGAAGGTCTCGTTTGTCACTGCCCCGCTCGCGAGCCGTTCGATGCCAGCAACGATTCCGTCGATGCAGTCGTCGACGTAGGTGAAGTCGAGAACCTTCTCGTCGCCACCAAACACGACGATCGGTTCGCCGCGGCTCATCTGGTGGGTGAAGAGCGGCAGGACGCGCTTCATGCGATGCAGGTCGTTGTCGTAGCGTCCGTAGACGTTTGAGAAACGGAAGACGAGGTATTTGAGGTCGTAGCAGCGCGCGTACGAGTAGACGTACGCCTCGGAGGCGATCTTCGATGCGGAGTACGGGCTTTCGGTGTAGGCGAAGTCAGCGGTGGCTTCGCCGTACTCCTCGAACCGGTGCACGTCGCCGTAGACCTCGCGCGTCGATGAGAACACAAGCGGCAGGTCGAGCTGACGGCAGTACTCGAGGACGTTGAACGTCATGATCGTGTTCTCGAGGGCCCGATGCGGCTTACGCACGAGCTCGTGCACCTTCGCGTGCGCTGCTAGGTGTACGACGAGGTCGACTTCGGGATAGTCGACGCCGTTGATGCCGCCTTGGTAGGCGGCGTAGTGCCCGGAGAGGTCTTGTAGCAACGTGTCGAACGAGTTGGTCCACGCGTTCGGGCGCTTGTCGACGCCGAAGACCCAGTGGCCGTCGGCCTGGAGCCGCAGGGCGAGATTGGTGCCGATCTGCCCGGATGACCCGGTGATGAGAATGCGCATCGCCTAGAGCCTGCCAGAGACGCCGGTTGTTCCGGTGGTGGTCGTCGAGTCGGCGCGTGCGATTTGGCTTCCGCGCAGCGTGGTTGAGGTGGTCGATTCGACGATGACATCGACCAGGGAACCGGCTTCTGCGTTGCCCGTGAAGTTGACTGTGGTGTTGCGGCGTGTGCGTCCTCGCAGCTGTGTGGGGTCGGTGCGTGAGGGCCCTTCGACGAGTACTTCTTCGACAAGCCCGACGCGCGCTGCATTTTTGGTGCGCGCAATGGTCTGGGTGAGTTCGACGAGCTGCTCCATCCGCTCGATCTTGACCTCATGCGGCACCTGGTCGTCCATGACGGCCGCGTCTGTTCCTGAGCGGGGTGAGTAGACGAAGGTGAATGCGCTTTCGAAGCCGACCTCTTCGACGACTGCGAGTGTCTCGGCGAAGTCGGCGTCGGTTTCGCCGGGGAAGCCGACGATGATGTCGGTGCCGAGTGCGACGTCGGGGATGCGGTCGCGCAGCTTGTGTGCGAGCGCGACGTAGCGATCTCGGTCGTAGGTGCGCCGCATTGCTTTGAGGATGCGTGTGGAGCCTGATTGCAGCGGCAGGTGGATCTGCTCGCACACGCTCGCGCATTCGGCCATTGCTGCGATCACTGGTTCGCGGAAATCCTTTGGGTGCGGGCTGGTGAACCGAATGCGTTCAATGCCGTCGACGGCGTCGCAGGCGCGGACGAGCTCGCCGAACTCCGTGTGGATGTCGGGCAGGAGGTCTCTGCCCCACGAGTTGACGTTCTGGCCGAGCAGCGTGATTTCTCGGACGCCCTGTGAAGCGAGGTGCGTGACTTCGGCGAGGATGTCGCCGGGTCGCCGACTCTTCTCACGGCCGCGGACGGCTGGGACGATGCAGTAGGAGCACGTTGAGTTGCAGCCCATGGAGACCTGTACCCATGCCTGGTACGAGCGCTCACCGTGTTGGGGGAGCTCGGCGGCGAACGCGCGGTCGTCGAGTCCGAAGCGTCCGCGCGCGACCCCCACTCCGCCGGCGCCGAGCCAGTCGCCGAGGTGTGCGATCGAGCCGGGCCCAAATGCAACGTCGACGTCGGGATAGAGGCTGAAAAGGCGTTCCTGTTGGGCTTCGGCGTAGCAGCCTCCGACGGCGATCACCTTTGAGGGGTCGCGGCGCTTGCTGGCGGCGGCTTCACCGAGATAGGCCGCGAGCTTCGTGTCGGGCTTCTCACGGATCGTGCACGTGTTGAAGACGACGACGTCGGCCTCTTCAGAACTAGGCGCCTCGCCGAGGCCGAGATCTTCGAGCAGCCCTTTGATCCGTTCGGAGTCATGGGCGTTCATCTGGCACCCGAAGGTGGTGACGTGGTACCTGCGCACCGCGAAAGGGTATCCGGTGGCGCTACGCGGCTTCGTCGAAGCCGAGTGACGACGCCAGATCTTCGAGCGTCGCCGAATCGAATCCTTTGCTTGCGAGCCGTCGGAGGTCGCGTAGCGTCGGGGTCGTGCCTACGAGGGCATCGAGCCGGGTGCGTTCGGGGTCGAGCTGCTCAAGCGCGCCCACGATCGCCTCAGGCGGCGTGCCTGCCTGTTCCAGGTCGTGGCGGATCGCCGGGTCGCCGTAGCCACGGCGAGCCATTGACGCGGCCCGATTGACCGCGTACCGCTCATCGTCGAGCGCACCTGCCTGCGCGAGTCGTTCGATCGCATCGTCACGATCCCCCGCCCGCACCCCGCGCTTTTCGAGGAGCTGATCGAGAGAGGCCCGTGTGCGGTCGCGTCGTGCAAGCGCCCGCGTGGCACGAATGTCCGCATCGGTCGCGCGAAGCGCCTTGTGGAGCTCGAGCGCACGCTCTCTGTCGAGTTCTACGCCCGGCCGCAACTGAGCGCGTACCGCTGCGAGTGTCGGGACGACGCGCCACGGCGTGCCATCGAGGTCGATCCGTACGCGATCGCCCTTCTCTGGTTCCACTGCCGTAACACGTCGTCCCATGTTCGTATGCCCTCGTCGACCGTCGCGTCGCGTCAGGCCGCGGCCACAGCCTCTTCCGCCACAGCATCAGCAGAGGCGTCGGCCTCGTCCACGACCGCGACAGGGGTCACTTCCGTCGCCTCCGAGACTGGCAGCAGACGTGCCGAGACAATCTGACCGTCGGCAGCCTCAGCCTGAATGCCCTGAAGGATCTGCTGAACGATGTCGGGGTGTTCGCGCAAGAACGCCGTTGCGTTCTGGCGGCCCTGACCGAGCCGCTCGTCGCCGTAACTGAAGTATGAACCGGCCTTCTGGACGACTTTCTTGTCGAGGCCAACTTCAAGAACGGTGCCTTCCCACGAGATGCCGTCGCCGTAAATGATGTCGAAC
>CAIWTI010000240.1 GCA_903915545.1 uncultured Actinomycetes bacterium
AGACCGGCGCCGACCCGGCGGGCACCGCAGGCAGCCAGTTCTTCGTGGTCACGTCAGCTGACGCCCAGCTGCCGCCCGACTATGCGATCGTCGGAACGGTGACCAAGGGACTCGACGTCGTCGACCGGATCGGCACGCTCGGCGACGGCAACGAGCAGCCCACCGAGGTCGTCGAGATTACGAAGGTCACGGTCGGCGAGAGCTGATGCCCGGCAGCGACGTCGGCACGGTTGTGCTCGCCGCCGGGGCCGCGTCCCGGTTCGGCGGCCCCAAACAGAAACTGCTGCTTCCCTCGGTTCTCGATGCTGCTCGCGCGGCGGGCCTCGCCGACATCGTCGTGGTCGAGGGAGCCCATCCACTCGATGACCTTGAGCTCACCGATGCCCGCCTTGTCACCTGCAGCGACTGGGCGGTTGGGCCGGGCGCAAGCCTACGGGCAGGCCTCGCAGCACTGGGCGATGAGACCGCAAGTGCGCTCGTCCTGCTCGCCGACGGCCCTCACCTTGATCCACGCGCGATCGAGCGGACCCTCAACCATCGCGGCGATGCGCCACTCGTTGCCGCCACCTACGACGGCACCCGCAGCCATCCGCTAGCGGTCAACCGTTCGCTGTGGAACTCGATACCCGACGAAGGTCTCCGCGCCCTCAGGGCCGCACTGATCGACTGCGCTGACCTGAACGATCCGGGCGACATCGATACGCCCGACCTGCTGCCTCAATCGTTGCGGTAGGGCCTAGGTCTGAGACGAGCGCAGTTCGCTGAGCCGTATACGCAGCGCGTCGCTCATCGGCTCGGTCGCGGCGACGGCGACGGCGACGAAGTGTCGAAGCTTCTCCTCGAACTTAAACCGACGCTCACACCACGGACAGGCTTTGAGATGGGCTCGCGCTTCGGCGACTTCCTCATCGGAGAGCATCCCGTCGAGATAGGGCTGCATCATCTGCTCGCAATCATCGCAATGTGCCATCTACGCCACCGCCTTCTCGGCCAAGCTTGCTTTGAGGATGCGCCGCCCGCGATGGAGCCGCGACATCACCGTGCCGACAGGAATATCGAGGATCTGTGCCGCGTCCGCATACGAGAACTCACCGATATCGACGAGGACGACAGCGTCGCGAAAATCGTGCGGCACCTCGGCAAGCGCCTCGACGACGACGTTCTGCGACAGGCGCTCGATCACGCGCTCCTCGTCGGGGTTCTCGTCGGGAAGCGTCTCTTCAAGCTTGTTGTAGAGGAAGTAATCGCCTTCCTCGAGCGGCTGCGAATCGGGCGAACGCTGCGCCTTGCGGCCGCGGTCGATGTTCAGGTTCGTGAGGATGCGCAGCAGCCACGCACGAAGGTTCGTACCCGACTGGTACTGCTGCCACGCGCGGAACGCGCGGGCATAGGTGTCCTGCACGAGGTCCTCTGCTTCTTCGCGCGAGTTCACCATGCGCCGGGCAACCCGGTACACCTGGTCGGACAGTTCAAGCGCTTCTTCTTCGAATCGGACACGATCACGTTCCACCTCCGCGATGCGGCGTGCGTCAGTGGCGTCCGGTGAGATATCGCTCATCCGAGGCCACCCTACCAATCAGTCATAACGAGAGCGGGGGCCGCAAGATTCCCCCAACCAGGCGATCAGCAGGCCGAACGTTCGCGGCAGCCACCTTCGGCAAGCGCCGCGATGAGGGCCGACCGCGTGGTCTTCGCGTCGTCGTAGGTGACAAAGACCTGCCCCATCAACGTGGCATTCGCGGCCAGCAGACCGTCGTGTCCTTCGAGGGCCTTACCGAGACGCATCACGCAGCGCTCGCACTTCACACCCGTCACCTCGATCGTTTCGGTCACCGTCGCCACAGGCTCACGCTACCGAACGGGCGACAAGATCCGCCGCAACTTCGCGTGGCGTCGCACATGCGGACTGAATGTCCGCTTCGCACGTCTCGGGATCGATCACGGCGATCAGATCAGTTGAACCAAGCGTCGCGGCAGCGGGCGCCACCAGTTCCAGGAGCTCCGCGCCGAGCTCTGCGGCGGTGCCGACACGATTGCCGCTCGGATGGATCAGCGTGGCGAGCGGACCGTAGTGGGACGCTGCCCAGCGGTTGTGGTGGTAGTCGCCGCGGCGCGATGGATCGACCTCGACGCCGGGTCCGGCCTCGATGATCGTTGCGGCTAGCGCCTGGATCAACGCCGCGAACGC
>CAIWTI010000241.1 GCA_903915545.1 uncultured Actinomycetes bacterium
CTCGGGCTGGGTAAGTCGGGCGCCGGCGTGCTGTCGGGTGCGTACCCGGCGGGCGCGCTGGTTGGTGGGATTCCAAGCGGGATCGTCGCGGCCCGCTTGGGCGTCAAGCCCACCGTGCTGATCGGGCTGACGTTCGTTGCGATTACCACGGCGATCTTTGGCTTCGCAACCGAGGCGTGGCAGCTCGATGTGGCGCGATTTGCCCAGGGAATCGCAAGCTCGTTCTCGTGGACGGGAGCGCTGACGTGGCTGATTGCCGCCTCGCCCGTTGAGCGCCGCGGCGCGATGATCGGTCGCGCGT
This sequence comes from uncultured Actinomycetes bacterium, assembly GCA_903915545.1. GTDB lineage: Bacteria > Actinomycetota > Thermoleophilia > Gaiellales > Gaiellaceae > PALSA-600. Next base: position 302 of record CAIWTI010000241.1, read on the forward strand.
TTGCCGCCGCCGTCGGCGGGGCGCTCTTTGGGCCTGTCGTCGGCGGCGTGGCGTCGTATGCCGGAACGAGCTGGACGTTTGGGACGATCGCTGTGTGTTCGATGGCGCTCGCCGTGTGGGCGTTCACGACACACGCCGAGAAGCCCGAGACGCCGCAGCCGGTGAGTGCACTTGGGCGGGCGCTTGGCGACCGTCACATCCTGCTTGGCGGCTGGTTCATCCTCCTCCCCGCCCTGATCTTTGGGGCGATCTCGGTGATCGCGCCGCTGCGACTGTCGGAGCTCGGGTTCGGTGCTGCGGCGATTGGTGCGATCTGGCTGATTGCTGCGGGGATCGAGGCGGTCAACAACGTCTTCCTCGGGCACTTCGCCGACAAGCACGGGACACTCCTGCCACTGAGGTTGGCGCTCGCAGGATCGTTCGGCACCGTGATCTTCCTGGCGCTTCCCGGTAATCCGTACGTGCTTGGCGTGCTGCTTGTGCTCGCCGCAGTCGCCTCGGGAGCCTTCTACACCCCCGGAATGGCGATGCTGACGAACGCAGCCGAGGCTCGCGGCCTGCAGTACGGCTACGCGTTTGCCTTGATCAACATCATGTGGGCGCCGGGCCAGGTGCTCGGCTCAGTTGCGGGCGGCTCGCTTGCCCAGGCAACGAGCGACCGTGTGCCGTACGCCGTGGTTGCGCTCGCGTGCGCTGTGACCTTCTTCGCGCTGCACGGGCGCCGCGATGCGCACCACCAAGCACGTACGTAGTCCATCGCTTGTATCTCTTGCTCTTGATGTCCTAGGAGGGCTCCGCGACACAAGCTTTGTGTCGCTCATCCCCTCCTAGAAAAGATGTTGGAGCTTGGTGGCAGCGCCGAGATCGCCGTCGACCTTCAACTTGCCGGTCATATAGGCCATCATCGGGTTCTGCTTGCCGTTCGCGAGCTTCTCGAACGTTTCTGCCGAGACGCGGAACGTCGCGTCGGCGGGTGCTTCGCCCTCACCGACTGTCACTTGGCCGTCGCGGATTGTCACGTTCCACGTTCCGGCCGGGTCCACGATGAAGCAGTACGTGTTGTCGATGCCCGCGATATCGGCCGGATCGGCCTTGCCCGGGAGCGACTCGAAGAATGCGCGAACGTCCATGGGTGTCAGGCTACCGGGATGTTCAGTCGACGAGCTGCAGCGGATGGCGCATCGCGAGGAGTTCCGAGAGGCGGTGCTGCGCGTCGGCAAGTTTCGCGCGGTTGGCGTCGAGTTGCTGCGGCGTGGCACCCGCAGCGCGAAGGCGCAGGCGGTCGTTGACGATCGCGTCGATTTCGGCGCGGA
>CAIWTI010000242.1 GCA_903915545.1 uncultured Actinomycetes bacterium
GGTACAGCTCCTGCGACGTTCGCCTACCTATTCGTGCTGCTAATCACGACGTGGGTGCTGCAAAACTCGAGTACACGGCTTGGCAACCAAGTACTCCTTGAGCAGAGCACCAACATCCACGAGCTCACGCATCAGCCGGTGCGCGTGGTGGTTGCGAGCGCGTTCTTCGTCCCCGACATCTGGGAGTTCTTCTCGTGGCTCATCCTGTTTGTCGCCTTCGTTGCGCCGCTTGAGCACCGGATCGGTTCGGCCCGGACGGCAGGGATCTTCGCATTCGGGCACGTGGGGTCGACCTTGCTCACCGCCGCTGGCCTGTGGTTTGCGATCAAGGCGGATCTGATCGAGAAGTCGGTGGTGAACGCACGCGACGTTGGGGCGAGCTACGGGTTCGTCGCGCTCGGCGTTGTCGTGGCGTACGGGTTGCCGGGGCGGATGCGGGTACTCGGTTTCACAGCTCTCGTCGGCGGCATCGGCGCAGACCTTGCGTTGACGAAGGGCTACACCGCGCTCGGCCATGTCGTTGCATTTGCGCTCGGGCTCGCGATCGCTCCCGTCGTGTGGCGGCGCAAGCGAAACACAGAACATTCTTAGGGTCAGCTCAGGCGTCTCTCACTAACCGCTGTGAGGCTTCCGGCATGAACAAGCGCAAAGCAGCCCTCTCACTCGTCGGCCTCTCAGCCATTGCCGCCCCCGCAGGCAACGCCTGGGCCGCCGCGCACGCAACCGCCCCGGCAAAGACTGTCACCACGACACGGAAGTTCACCGGGTCGGTTGAACAGGCCTCACGTTGGGGCGACACCCAGGTCGTGATAACTGTCAAGAAGACGGTGACGACCGTCGGGTCGAAGAAGACGACGGCGATCAAGATCCTCAAAGTCGATGTGCCTGTCTATCCGCAGCACACCGATCGTTCGATCTACATCAACCAGCAGGCGATCCCGTACCTGACGCAAGAGGCAGTGCAGCTGCAGTCGGCAAATATTCAGCTGATCTCGGGTGCCACCGATCTGTCGTACGCGTTCGCCTACTCGCTGCAGTCGGCAATTCTCCAGGCCAAGAAGTAGCGGCGGGGCGCATCACCCGGACGCGAGAGCGCGGCCAAGTGCTGGCGCGATCGGCGCAGCCGGGTGATGCACATTCGCCCATTCCGGCCGACCGCCCGGGCTCAAAGGGACGAAGTCCATCCCGTCTGGTGTATTCAGCCGATTGCGACCTGTTCCCGCGACGCCGCTCAATCCGTACTGCCACACGATCTCCTTCGTTGCGGGGTTGAGAATGACGACGCGATCACGAAAGTCGTCGTTGATCGCGATGAACCCGTTCGGCAGCATCGCTGCGAGCGACGGATGGTCGAGCTCGCCCGGGCCCGATGTCGGCGCATAGCGCCAGAGCGTATGGCCGAAGCGATCCATGATCACGACGGCACCTGGGCGCGTGTAGTCGGCGAGGAGCACGTTGCCGTTCGGAAGTGGCTGCGGGTCGGATGGATAGCTGACAGGAGCTGACGCGGACCACAAGAGGCGTCCGTTTGCGGCGAAGTGGTCGACGAAGTGGCCGGGGATCTCGCTCACGAGTAGGCCGCCACCGAGCAGCGGGGTGTCACCGTTGACTGCGCCGAGTGTCGTAGGAGGGTTGTGCGTGCAGACGGCTGTCTTGCCAATCTGGCGGATGATTCGCCGTCCGCGAATCCAGAGGATCCGGCAGTTGTAGGCGTCGGCCACCATGATGTCGCCGTTTGGAAGTGGGTAGGCGTCGTCGGGTGTGTTGAGGTAGCCGAGGGAGCTTCCTCGCGTGCCGGGTACGCCGTAGAGATGCGTGAGCGCATGCGTGGCGATTGTGATCGCGACGATCGTGTGCGACTCCTCCTCGTTGGACACGATCGCCTTTCCGCCGGCCGCGACAAACGAGTCGTCGTTGAAGCGAAGTGTTCTGCCGGCGCGAATGTCGCGAGCGTTCGGGAAGCTCCAGAGGATGTGGTGTGCCTGGTTGACGAGCAGCAGACGGTTGTTTCCTCTGTCGGCGATCAGCAGAGCGCCAGGCAACGCGGGGGCCGGTGCTCGGCGAAGCGTCACGACGTGCGACACGCTGGAAGCTGTCGCCCTGCTTGGGCCCGGCTTTCCGAGTGCGAAGACGGCGAGCGTTGTGCCAGCCAAGCCGGCGACGGAAACGAGACCCAATCGGCGGAGGCGCCTCCGCCGCTTACGTGCGGTACGCCTTAGGCGATCGCGCTGCATGCATCGGAGATTTTCACGCGTGCATGAGGCGGGAATGAGGCGCCAGAGAGCGCTTAACCGAAGCTCCACGCAGCGCTCACAGCTCTCTCATGTCGGTGCGTGAGTATTCGCCCATCGCTGCTCGCCTCGATTCGAGGATGGGGCGGCGGCAAGAACGGCACACCGAGGTCGGGCGGCCTGCCTGCCCTGCCCGGCCTCGGTTCCGTTCTTCACGGAAAGGAGCAGAAGTGATCAAGCATCTCGTTGCTGCGCTCCGTTCACTCTTTCGGCGAACACCGACGCGCTACCCGTAAGCGCGTTTGGTTTGGTCGTGGGTGGGCGGGGTGCAAGAAACACCATCGATTCCAAAGTGTTGTATTTTGGCAACACAACGAGTACGATCGCCGTACGGTGAAAGCAGCAACGGTGAAGGTCGCAGGGGTTGACGCCACCCATGGAGGCTGGGTTGCGGTGATCCTCGAGGGTGGGCGGTTCGTGGCCGACGTGCATCTGCGCCCAATCGACACCGACTTCGCGGAGCTCGCCGACTGCACGGTGATCGCAATCGACATCCCCGTTGGGTACGGACCGCGACTTGCCGATGGTGCCGCTCGAGCGTTCCTGCGCGGCGCGCCCTCGACCGTATTCACGACGCCGACCCGCAAACAGCTTGAGGCGCCGTTCGGGCCAGGACTCGGTGTCTCGGCTCAGGCTCATGCGTTGGGGCCGCGAATCAGCCACGTCACGGCTCTCGCCTCAACCGACGCCCGGTTCTATGAAACCCATCCGGAAGTCGCGTTCGAAACACTCAACGGCGGTGCCCCACTCGGGTATCGCAAGAAGTCATTCGGCGGCATGGAAGAGCGCCGCCGGCTGCTGACGGACGCCGGAATCGACCTCTCCGATCTCGGCGATTCTCGCGCCGTCCCCGTCGACGACGTCCTCGACGCCGCCGCGTGCGCATGGACCGCCAGCCGCATCGCGACAGGTGCTGCCCTCTCGCTTCCCTCCCCGCCCGAGGAGCGAGAGGGTCGCGCCGTCGCGATCTGGTACTGACGGCGACAAACTTCCTGCACGTTGCGGATATGTGCCGTGCGCCTCGATCGTGGTGTCAGGAGGTGGTCGTACACTGACCCTCCCTGATGGCTGACTCACCGTTCGTACACCTCCACGTTCACTCGGAGTACTCGATCCTCGACGGTGCGTGCCGGATCCCAGATCTCGTCTCGCGCGCCGCGCAGTTCGAGATGTCGGCGGTCACACTCACCGATCACGGATCGATGGCCGGTGCCGTTCAGCTCTTCAAACACGCCAAGGGAACAGGCGTCAAGCCGATCATCGGCTGCGAGGTGTACGTCGCCGACGACCGCCACAAGCAGGCGAAGGGGTATGCCCATCTCACGCTGCTCGCGTCCGACAACGTCGGGTACGCGAACCTGATCAAGCTTTCGAGCCTCGGTTTCCTTGAGGGCTACTACTACAAGCCGCGGGTCGACTGGGATCTACTTTCGACCCACAGCCAGGGCATCATCGCGCTCTCGGGCTGTCTCTCGGGTCGTGTGAGCCGTGCGCTCGAAGAGAACCGTGAGGGCGATGCCCACGCTGAGCTCGATCGGCTGGCCCAGATCTTTGGCCGCGACAACACGTACGTCGAACTGCAGAACGCCCACCTCGAGGTGCAGGCTCGGATCCTGCCGCAGCTTGTCGACCTCGCGAAGGCCGCAGGTCTGCCGACCGTCGCGACAGGCGATGTCCACTACCTCCGCCACGACGACGCGCGCGCTCACGAAGCGCTGCTGTGTATTCAGTCGGGCGACTCGCTGAAGAACCCGAATCACTGGAAGTTCGACACCGACCACTTCTACTTCAAGTCGGCTGCCGAGATGGCGCTCGACTTCCCCGGCCACGACGAGGCGATGCGACGCACCCTTGAGATTGCCGACCGCTGCAACGTCGAGCTCGCGCTCGGGAACATCCTGCTGCCGCACTTTCCTACCCCTGATGGTCGCGACGCCTTCGAGTACCTCGTGGAGCTGTGCGAACGCGGCTTGGCCAAGCGGTACGGCGATGTCACGCCCGAGCTGATCGAACGACTGCAGTTCGAGCTCAAGACGATCAAGGAGATGGGTTTTGCCGACTACTTCCTGATCGTCGGCGACTTCGTGAGCTTCGCCAAGCGCAACGGCATCGGCGTTGGCCCTGGCCGTGGTTCGGCCGCAGGCAGCATCGTCGCGTACTGCCTTGAGATCACCGATATCGACCCGATCCGGTACGACCTGCTCTTTGAGCGGTTCCTGAATCCCGGCCGTAAGTCGATGCCTGATATCGATATCGACTTCGCGGTCGAAGGGCGCGAGCGCGTCATCAACTACGTCGCCGAGAAGTACGGGCGCGATCGCGTCGCGCAGATCATCACGTTCTCGACGATGGCAGCGCGTGCCGCCATCCGCGACGCCGGCCGCGTGCTTGAGATTCCCTACGGCGTCGTCGACCGCATCGCGAAGCTGATTCCTGAAGGCCCAGGCCAGACCCTCACCGAGTGCATGAAGCCCGGCCAGGAGCTGCGCAAGGTAGTCGACACAGACGCGACTGCACGTGAGATCGTCGATCTCGCTCAGCCGCTCGAAGGCCTCACGCGCGCCGACTCGATCCACGCCGCCGGCGTTGTGATCGGCGCCGAACCGCTGATCAA
>CAIWTI010000243.1 GCA_903915545.1 uncultured Actinomycetes bacterium
CACCGCGATCGACGCCGCGACATGACCCGCGTGGCGGTCGTCGGTGCCGGAGTCTTCGGCGCGGCGACCGCCCGCGAGCTTCACCGGCGTGGCCATGACGTCACGCTGCACGAGCAGTACACGCCTGGAACGGTCAGGTCGGCTTCCGGCGGTGACACCCGGCTCGTCCGCGCCGCACATGGTGAGAACGAGTGGTACGCGCAGCTGTCGCGTCGAGCGCTCAATCTGTGGCGCGAGCTCGAGACCGAGACCTCAACGCAGCTCCTGGAGCTGACCGGCGTCGCGTGGCTCGACACCGCCGGCAGCACGTTCGCCGACGCAAGCGCCGTGACGCTCGACCGCCTACGCGTCCCGTTTGAGCGGCTCAGCGTCGATGAGGCACGGCGGCTCTTTCCGTCGCTTGGCGGCGACGACCTCGTAGGCGTCCTCTTCGAGCCCGATGCCGGGCTGATTCGCGCACGGCGCGCGACGCGGGCGCTCGCAGCGAGCGTGCCGCTCGTGATCGGCCACGTCACACCGAAAGCTCCCCCGAGCGCTGACGTCGTGATTTGGGCCGGTGGCGCCTGGCTCCCGAGTGCCTTCCCAGGTCTACTCGACATTGAGGTCGTGCGGCGTGACGTCTACTTCTTTGGAGTCGACGGCGCCTGGGCGCGTACCCCGGGCTTCTGCGAGTACGACGGGCCGTTTTACGGCCACGGTGAGCTTGGCGGACTCGGCATGAAGATCGCCTGGGATGGCGGGTCGACCGCGATCGACCCCGACGGCGAGCGGCTGCCAGAGCAAGAGACGCTCGCCCGCGTACGCGAGTACATGGCGCGTCGCTTCCCGACCATCGCCGATGCACCGCTGATCGGAAGCCGCGTGTGCCAGTACGAGCTCACGGGCGACGGGCACTTCCTCGTGGATCGGCACCCCGACCGTGCCGACTGGTGGCTCCTCGGTGGCGCATCCGGGCATGGCTTCAAACACGGCCCCGCATTGGCTGAATATGTGGCCGACTGCGTCGAGGGCACGCGTCAGCCTGAGCCTTTCCATCGCTTGAGCCCGCGTGAGGGAAGCGCTGGCCTGCGTACCGCCGGGAAATAGGCCGCCGCGACCCCCTCGCCCGTGTGCGAGGATCGGAGTCGAATGACGGGCACCGCCGCAGAGATCGTGTTCGACAATGTCTCGAAGCGCTATCCCGGCCGCTCGAGTCCCGCGCTCGACGGTCTCTCGCTCACGATCCCTGCTGGCACGTTTTGCGTGCTCGTCGGGCCTTCGGGCGGCGGTAAGACGACCGCGCTCAAGCTGATCAACCGGCTGATCTCGCTCGACGAGGGCGATATTCGGATCGACGGCACGAGCATCCTCGATCTCTCCCCCGTCGCCCTGCGACGAGGCATCGGGTACGTGATCCAGCAGATCGGGCTCTTCCCACATCACACGGTGGGCGAAAACATCGGGACGGTTCCGAAGCTCCTCGGCTGGCCCGCGGCAAGGATCCGTGAGCGAACCGAGGAGCTTCTCACGATCGTTGGTCTCGATCGCGCAGACGCCACCCGATATCCGCAGGAGCTCTCGGGCGGCCAGCGCCAACGTGTGGGACTCGCACGCGCACTCGCCGCAGATCCACCCCTGTTGCTGATGGACGAGCCGTTCGGGGCGCTCGACCCGATCACCCGCGCGCGCCAGCAGGACGAGATCCGGCGACTCCACCGCGAGGTCGGAAAGACGATCGTGTTTGTGACCCACGACATCGACGAGGCGATCCAGCTCGGCGATCGAATCGCGATCCTCGGCGAGGGCGGGCGGCTGGCGCAGTACGACACCCCCGACGCGATCTTGGCCGACCCAGCCGATCCCTTCGTCGCCGCGTTCATTGGCGAAGACCGCGCGCTCCGCCGCCTTGCACTGCGCCGACTAGGCGACGTGCCGCTGCTGCCGTTTGCTGGTGGTGGGCCGTCCGTTGGCTCGGCGCTGACCGTGCGCAACGCCGTGTCGCTGCTCCTCGAAGGCGGCTTCGATCGCCTGACGGTGACGGGAGACGCTGGCACCCCGATCGGGACGATCACCCTCGCTCACGCGACGAGCCTCCTCCAGTCGTGAGTCACGCCTCGCCACCGGTGATTCCCCACTTTGGGACGGCGAGCGACTGTGTCCTTGCGAATCGGCCGTTCTGCTCCGATTGGGTGCGTGCGCACTGGCAGGACACGCTCGGGCCTGCACTCGTGCAGCACGTCGAGCTGACGGCCATCGCAGTCGCAATCGGATTCATCCTTGCGGGCGGGCTCGCTCTCTTCGCGCACCGCATTCGTCGGGCTGAGCAGCCGATCGGTGTCGTCGCGACACTCGTCTACACGATTCCCAGCCTCGCGCTCTTCCAGATCCTCGTTCCGTTCACGGGCATCACCACGACGACAGTTGAGATTGCGCTCGTCGGCTACTCGCTCGTCGTGCTCTACCCGAACATGGCAGCTGGGCTGAACCACGCACCCGCCGATGTCGTTGAGGCCGCACGGGGAATGGGCCTGACGGAGAGGCAGATCCTGCTGCGCATCGAGCTGCCGCTCGCAGTACCGGCCGTTCTGTCAGGCCTCCGCCTCGCGGTTGTCTCGACGATCTCGATCGCGACGATCGCCGCGTTCCTGATGCCACGGGGGCTCGGGTATCCGATCTTTGTCGCGCTCCGCGACCCCGCGCCGTTCAAGACCGAGATCTACGCGGCTGGTGGGCTTGCCGTCGCACTTGCGCTCGTGTGCGACACAGCCCTCGTTGTCGCGTCGCGCGCGCTCGTGCCGTGGACACGCAAGGGGCTCGCCGCGTGATCGCCGTGCTGTTCGACCAGTTTCAGCCGGGCACGTTCATCGACGCGCTGCGGTTCATCGGCGATAACCCGGGTTTCCTCGGCCAGAAGGCGCTTGAACAGATCGAACTCGCGGGCGCCGCACTCCTGATCGCGCTCGTTGTTGCGGGGCCGCTTGGGGTGATCCTTGGCCACTTCCACCGCGGCGCGGGGCTTGCGATTGGCACGTCGATCGTCGGCCGTGCCCTGCCGAGCCTCGTCTTGATTGCGGTGTTCCTCACGGTGCTCGGAATCGGCTTCGTCAACAACATGGTGGCGCTCGCCGTCCTCGCTACCGGCCCGGTGCTTACCAACGCCTACAGCGCCGTCGACGGTGTCGACCGCGGGGTCGTCGAGGCCGCACGCGGCATGGGACTTTCGCGATGGCAGATCATCACGCGTGTTGAACTGCCGCTTGCGGCGCCGCTCCTCTTTGCCGGCATCCGGATCGCCGCGGTCACCGTCGTTGCAACCGCACCAATCGCCGCAGTTGCAGGCGGGGGTGGGCTTGGTGACGTGATCGTGAACCAGGCGAGCTACCGCCTTTCGGGAGTTGTTGGAGCCTCGCTCTGTGTGATGGCATTGAGCGCGGGAGTATGGATCGCTCTTTCGTCGTTAGAGAAGGTGTCAGCGCCTGGCGGAGTGGGGTCCGTGCGGGTGAGGAGAAACCACCACAAGGAGTTGAAGTGATTCGGACAAACACTCGGCGCGCCTCGACGGCCGCCCTCGCACTCGTGATCGGCGTAGCGGTCGTGCTCGGCAGCTTCGCCGCGTCAGCACGTTCCGCAACCAAGAGTTCACCGACGATCGTGATCGGCACGAAGAACTTCGGTGAGGAGTACATCCTCGGCGAGCTCTACCGCCAGGCGCTCGAAGCCAAGGGCTTCACCGTGTCCTACAAGGAGAACATCGGCTCGACCGAGATCATCCAGACGGCACTCACAAGCGGGAAGATCAACTTCTACCCCGAGTACACGGGTGTGATCGTGCAGGACGTCTTCCACCACGCGCTCTCAGCGAAGAGTGCTGCCGGAACGTTCGCGCTCGCGAAGTCGCTTGAGGCAGCCAAGGGGTACACGCTCCTGAACCCGACACCGTTCTTCGATACCGACGCGATCGCAGTAACGAACGCGACCGCGAAGAAGTACGGCCTGACGACGATCGTCGACCTGAAGAAGGTGTCGGGCCTCACACTCGGCGGCTTCCCCGAGTTCAAGACGCGCAATACGGGCCTCGTTGGTCTCGAGAAGCAGTACGGCCTCACGGGCGTCTCGTTCGTCCCGCTCGCCGGAATCTCCGCCTACGCGGCGCTCGATGCCGGGAAGGTGCTCGCTGCGGATGTCTTTTCCACCGATCCCCCGCTTGGCAAGGGCTCGAAGTACACGGTGCTGACGGACCCCAAGCACCTGTTTGGCTTCCAGAACGTTGCACCGATCGTCAAGTCGAGCGTTGCGAAGGCTGCAGGGGCGACATTCGCAACCACGGTCAACGCCGTCTCGGCGACGCTCACGCAGGAGGCGATCGTGGCCATGAACAAGGCCGTACTCGTCGACAAGCAGGCTCCGGCTGCAGTCGCCAAGGCATTCCTCAAGGCGAACGGTCTGATCTAACGCAGGTCGTTTCGGCGGCCGGAGCCTCGCGAACGCGGGGTTTCGGCCGCCCGCCTACTCCCTGGGGCCAAACGCTCCTTCGCGCTCGAGCACCTCTATCTCACGCGGCTCATACCCGCACACGCGCCGCAAGATCTCGACACGGTGCTCGTCGCGCTGCGGGGCCCGCACGTACTCACGCGTTGCCCCATCGACACGTACCGCAGAGGCGACCTGACGAACGCTGCCAAAGCGCGGGTGGTCGACTTCGACGATCGACTCACGCGCAACAGCCTGGGGGTCGACAAGCGCCTGCGACACATCGTTCACCTCAGAGCACGGAACCCCGGCGTTCTGCAAGGTCTCTATCCAGTCGGCGACGGTGTGGCGCCTGAACTCCCCCGTGAGGAGCTCGATCAGTTCGTCCCGATGGGCGAGTCGGGCTGCAAAGTCGGCAAAGCGCGGCTCGACGAGCAGATCCGGGCGTTCGAGCGCATGGCAGAGCGCCACCCAAAAATGCTCTTTCGGGCACGCGACGATCATCCAGCCGTCTGAGGCCGGAAAGCACTGGAACGGCACGAGCGAGGGATGCGCGGAGTTGTCGAGGCGTTCGGGCGTGTACGCGCCGGTCGCCGTCCATGTGCCGATGTAACACAGTTGCTGGAGCGCGACGTCGAACAGCGAAATGTCGCAGTCGCAACCCTGCCCGTCGCGCTGTGCTCGGTGGAGCCCTGCAAGTAAGGCGATCACCGCGACGTATCCGGTCGAGAGATCAACGAGCGAGAGTCCGCTCTTCGTCGGTGGTCCGTCGACCGATCCCGTGAGCGACATCCAGCCTGCGAGCCCCTGGACAAGGTAGTCGTAGCCAGGCTGCGCTGCTCTCGGCCCCGTCGCACCAAACCCAGAAAGCGCGCAACAGACGATCTTTGGGTTGATCTCGCCGAGCGCCGCGAAGTCGAGGCCGAGCTTCGCCGCGAGGTCACCGCGAAGGTTGGAAAACACGACGTCCGAGTGACGCACGAGGTCGTGGAACACCTCCCGGCCGACATCGGAGCGAAGGTCGAGGGAGATGCTCTGCTTGCCGCGGTTGAATGTCTCGTAGAAGAGGCTGTCCTCTCCTTCCTGAAAGGGCGGAACATAACGAGCGACGTCGCCGCCGACGGTTGGATCTTCGATCTTGATCACCTCTGCACCGAGATCGGC
>CAIWTI010000244.1 GCA_903915545.1 uncultured Actinomycetes bacterium
CATCGGCGGCGACTTCAACATTCCCGGGAGCCAGTCTCAGACCGTCAAGGAGTTGATCAATCCGACGGAGCCCGACGAGATCCCCTATGTCTCGACGGCGTCGCTGATCGACAACATTCTCGTGCGTGGTGCGCAGCCAGGCGCCGTGCGCGTGTGGCCCGAAGACGCACGCATGCATAACGGCAAGCTCCTCTCAGACCACACGCCAGTCGAAGTCAACGTGCCGCTCCCGAGTGAGATCCCACCGCCACCTGCGCCGCCTGCGGTTCAGGCCGCACCGGTTGAAACTGCACCAGCGGTCGAAACTGCACCAGCGGTCGAAGCGACACCGCCGGTGGAGCCGACCCTCTAGGAGCGCTTAGGCGCCTGCGTCGGTCCGCAGACCGAGTTCAGCCGCGATCGGCTGGAGCGCGGCAATCACGTTCGTGATGTGCTCGTCGAGATCGATCTCAAGCAGCTCTGCGCCCTCGTAGATGTCGTTGCGATCGACGCCAGCTGCAAACGATGGCTGCTTCAGCTTCTTGCGCACCGACTTCGGCTCGAGTCCTTCGAGTCCCGTGGGTCGAACGAGTCCGCAGGCATGGACAAAGCCGGAGAGCTCATCGCAGGCAAAGAGCGCTTTCTGCAACGGCGTCTCGCGCGGAATCTCGAGGTGGTTGGCATGCGAGAGCACCGCTTGAATCACCTCTTCGGGATACCCAAGCTCGCGCAAGATCGGCGCACCGTCTTGGGGATGCTTGTCGAGTGTCGGGTGAATCTCGTAGTCGAAGTCGTGCAGCAGCGCTGCGACCCGCCACAGCTCCTCATCGGCACCAAACCGCGCGGCGTACGACGCAGTCGATGCCTCGACGGCGAGCGCATGACGCAGAAGCGCCTCGCTCTTCGTGTACTCGGTCAGAGTTGACCAGGCCTGTTCGCGGGTCGGTGCCAAGGTGGGCGGTACGATAGCGGCCGTCGTGTCGCAGACCGTCGCCAGGCATACCGTCGCAGAGTCCTTCGTGATCGAAGGGGGTCACCGGCTCAGTGGGCGGATTCGCGCCGCCGGAAACAAGAACGGCGCGCTGCCGATCTTGGCTGCCTGTTTGCTGACCGATCAACCGGTGACGCTCACAAACGTCCCGCGCATTCGTGATGTTGAGACCATGGTTGAGCTGCTTCAACAACTTGGCGCAGACGCCGACTGGGCGGGAGCGAACGAGGTTCGGGTTCACGCCGCCGAGATCACGACCGCTGAGATCGACGCGAGCCTCGCCAACCGAATTCGCGCTTCATTCCTGCTCGCAGGGCCGCTCCTTGCCCGGGTCGGACGCGCAAGCGTGCCGCCGCCAGGCGGTGACGTGATCGGGCGTAGGCGCCTCGACCCGCATCTGCATGCCTTCGAAAAGTTCGGTGCGACGGTTGAGATCGGCGATCGGTACGAGATGCGTGCCGACAAGCTCACCGGCGTCGAGATCTTCCTTGACGAGGCGTCCGTGATGGCAACCGAGAACGCCGTCATGGCGGCATCGCTGATTCCGGGCGAGACAGTGATTCGAAACGCTGCGTGCGAACCGCACGTGCAGGATCTCTGTCGGTTCCTCGTGTCGCTTGGCGCGCGTATCGAAGGGATTGGCTCGAACGTCCTACACATCTCGGGCGTCGACCGCCTGGGCGGCGGCTCGCATCGGATCGCACCGGAGCACATCGAAGTCGCAAGCTTCATCGGGCTCGCTGCGGTCACAGGTTCGGACGTGACGATCGATGACGCTGCTCCCGACGATCTGATCTCGATCCTTCCCGCGTTCGAGCGCCTTGGCGTTCGCGTGGAGATCGAGGGGACGTCAGTGCGCGTTCCTGCCGGCCAGGAGCTCTTGATTCAGAACGACATCGGCGGGCAGATTCCCAAGATTGAGGATGGCCCGTGGCCAGCGTTCCCAGCCGACCTCACATCGATCGCCCTTGCAGTCGCCACTCAGGCTGAGGGCACGATTCTGATCTTCGAAAAGATGTTCGAGAACCGCCTGTTCTTTGTCGACAAGCTCGTCTCGATGGGTGCACGGATTGTCCTTTGCGATCCACACCGCGCGATCGTCGCAGGCCCAGCGAAGCTCTACGCCCAGCGCATGTCAAGCCCGGATATCCGCGCCGGCATGGCTTTGGTGATCGCCGCGCTGTGTGCCGAAGGCACGTCGGTGATCGGGAACGTTGGCGAGATCGACCGTGGGTACGAGCGGATCGACGAGCGGTTGCGTGCGCTCGGTGCTGTCATCGAACGTCAGTAGCCGCCCGGTTAGCGGCGCGCGTCGAGCGACACACGGCGAGACGGGTTCACCGTCCAGTTTCGAAGATTGACGGACGCGGCAGTGCCTCCCGGAGCCTTCGCCGGGGCGGAGGGAGTTGCCGTTACCGCTGGCGCGGGCTGGCCAAGAGCCTTTGCAACCGCGTTTGCGGCATCGACGATGCCGTAGCCAGAAGCAGCCGACCAGTTGCCACCGCCGGATGCGGTCTGTTCGATCACCTGAACGACCTGCTGCGCCGTGAGGGTTGGATTCGCTCCCCAGACGAGTGCGGCGATGCCCGAGATCACTGGCGTGGAGTATGAGGTGCCTGTACCAAAGGCGTACTGGCCTGCTGTTGATCCCGCGAGAGTCGTTCGAGGGAATTGGGATGTCGTCGCTGTCGCCGGCACGTCGCCCACGAGGCGGACGCCGGGAGCGAGGATCGAGACGTACGCGGCGGCCGTTGAGAACGAGGCGCGGGCGCCGCTCGCGTTCGACGCGCCCACCGCAAGACCGCCAGCTCCGAGCAATGCTGCCGGATACACCGGTGCATTACCGCTGCCTCCCGTATTGCCTGCCGCCGCGACGAGGAGTACCCCGTGGTCAGTCGCATAGAGGATCGCATCGCGCTCGGCCTGCGACGTCTGCGAGCCGCCGAGGCTGAGGTTGATGATCTTTGCGCCCTCGTCAACCGCCCAAACGATTGCCGCGGCCTCGTCGATGTCGGTGAACGCGTTGGCGGCGCGGTTCGACTGGACAACGAGCAGCTTGGCGTCACCGCCGAAGCCTGCGATCCCTTCGTTGTTCGTTACCGAGCCAGCCGCAATTGAGGCGACGAACGTCCCGTGGCCCGTCGTGTCCGGAACCGGTGTGTCGGCGACGACGCTATGCACCGTGGGTGTCTTCGCGGCAATGTCGGGCGCCGTCAGGTCGGCGCCCGTGTCGACGATGGCGATCGTGATCGCTGAGGCCGCGCGGATCACAGGCTGGGGGACGAGATCGGTGTGCGTCGCGTGATACGCCCACTCGGGCGCGATGCCGTTGGCGGCCGTCGTGAGGGCCGGGTCGCTCAGTCGAACCCGCTCGATCGGGCTGCCAAGGACGGTGATGCCGCTTGGCGGATGGCGCACCAGCGAACGGGCGTCGACGACCGCAATGTGCAGCGCGGGAATGCTCGTGATGACTCGCAACGTCGTGAGGTCCGAGGCCGCGTGGTATCCGACCGTAACCGGTCTCACCGCACCTGTCGGGCACCCCGCCGACAGGGCGACGATCAGCAGCACGCCGATCGACCACCGTCTTGCCATCTCCCACCTCAGAACCTACGCCCGGTATTGGGAAGCTACAAGAGGTATTGGGAGATTCAGCACGCACTTTCGGCACTTTTCTTGTGTCTGCTCGGCGGCCGCCTGCAGGAGTACCCTCACCTCTATGACCGGAGCGCACGCAGCGGTACGGATTGATGGCTCAGGGGGAGACGCCCATGTCTCCACAGGCCTTCCAGTGCTTGACCATCTTGTTGCGTTGTTTGCGCGCGCCGGGCGGCTGCATGTGACGCTTGACGTTGCAGCTGGCGCGACGGCGGATGGTGCATCAGCAGGAGCGCGTGCGCTCGGTGAAGCCCTTTCGACGCACCTGCGCGCCGCAGGTGCGTCTGGGTCGGGATGGGCGATGCTCCCCGCCGACGAAGCGCTCGCTTCCGCATCGCTCGAGGTCACCGACCGACCGTTGGTCGCAACCAATGTCGACTTCTCGCGACAGCCGGTCGGTGGGCTTGCCGACGACATCGTTGCGCGGTTCCTCGAAGAGTTCGCGGCTGGCGCAGGATTGAATCTCCATATTCGGTTGGTCGAGGGCACTGAGCCTGAGCACGTCCTCGCCGCCATCTTCAAAGCTCTTGGTGCCGCTGTCGGGCAGGCGGTACGGGCACATTCCGAGGGAGGGAACGCGTGACCAAGCAGGTGATCAGAACAGAAACGGCTCCGGCGCCATTTCAGGGAGCTCCGTACAACCAGGCGATCGTGGCGAATGGCTTTGTCTTCGTCTCGGGACAGGTTGCGCTGCGACCGGGCGACAAGGAGTTGCTCGACGGAGGTATTGCCGTCCAGACGGAACAAGTCCTGAACAACCTTGAAGCGATCTTGATCGCTGCGGGTTCGTCGTTTGCGAACCTGGTGAAGACGACGGTGTTCCTTCAGAACCTCGGTGACTTCGCTGCGATGAACGAGGTGTACGCCGCGCGAATCGGTGACACGCCACCCGCACGCTCAACCGTCGAGGTTGCGAAGCTGCCCTCGGGTGCGTTGATCGAAATCGAAGCCGTCGCAACGGTCTAACGGGCGCTCGCGCCCACGCGCAGTGGGTGGTCGCCACAATCGTCGTATGAACGTGATCGAGGAATTCGTGGCCGGGCTCGGCATCGATGCGTATGTCGTTGGCGGTGCGGTGCGCGACGAACTCCTGGGACGCACCGCTAAGGACGCGGACTTTCTCGTGCTCGCTGTGGACACGGCGATGCTGCGTGAGCGCCTGCAGCCGCACGGTCGTGTTGAGGAGCTGACCGTGGCTGGTCGACCCGTTGGGCTACGGCTCTACCCCGCAGACAAGAGGATCCGCGCGCTCGTGCCGAGCGGTATCGAGTTCGCGCCGCCACGCCGAGAGCGTTCAACGGGCCCGGGCCGGCACGACTTCGAAATCGTTGTCGATCCAAACGCGACGGTCGAGGATGACCTCGGGCGCCGCGACTTCACCGTCAATGCGATTGCACGCCGCCTGGCCGACGGAACGATCGTTGACCCACACAACGGGCGCGAGGACATTGAGCGGCGCATCCTGCGCACGGTCTCGGAGACGAGCTTCGCGGAGGATCCCCTGCGGATCGTGCGCGGCCTTCGCCTGCTCTCGCAATTCGGGTTTGAGCCCGACGCAAGCACGCTCCGCCAGATGCACGCCGAGGCCGAGTCGGTCGCCCTCGTCTCCGGCGAGCGAATCGGTGGTGGTCTCGCTGCTGACGGCCACGGCGAACTCTCGAAGCTGTTGCTCGGCACGCATCCGGCCGCTGCGCTCAGACTTGCCCGCGATACCGGGGTGCTCGGCGTAATCATCCCCGAGCTGAAGCCGATGTTCGGCTTCGACCAACAGAACCCCCATCACGCGTACACCGTCGATGAGCACACGTTCGTCGTCGTCCAAGCGACCGCCGACGCGGGGGCACCGCTCGCTGTGCGTCTTGCGGCGCTGTTCCACGATTCGGGGAAGCCCGCGGCGGCGTGGCTCGGCCGTGACGGCTTCTTGCACTTCTACCGCCAGCCAGGAACCGATGGGCAAGGTCACGAAGCGATTGGCGCCGAGCTTGCGGGAAAGGCTCTGCGTCGCCTGCGCTACCCGAACAGCCTGCGCGACGAAGTCGTCGCACTCGTACGCAGCCACATGTTCCACGTCGGCTCTGTCGAGCCCGTCGCGGCCCGCCGCCTGCTCGCGCGACACGAAGAGCGACTGTTCTCATTACTCGATCTGCGAGAGGCCGACACCGTGGGGAAGGGGCTCCCCGACGAGATCGCACAGCAGGCGTTTGAGCGCGTTCGGGCGTTACGGGCCCTTGCGGAAGTGGAACGTGAACAGCCGCACCGCCTCACGGATCTTGCCGTGGACGGCAACGATCTGATCGCACTCGGGTACGCGCCAGGGCCGGCGCTCGGAGAGGTTCTCGGAACGCTCCTCGCGGCTGTCGTCGAGCACCCAGCGCTGAACACGCGTGTCGACCTCCTCGCACGTGCCGAACAGGAGCTGCGCGGATGATCCCGTGGCGTGCCGAGGGACCGTACGTTGTTGCGTTCACAACACGCAACGGCGGGGTCAGCGAAGGGCCCTACAGCTCACTCAACCTCGGCGGTCACCGTGACGACCCCGGAGCGATCCTCGAGAACCGCAGGCGCGCGTGCCAGGAAGTTGGTGCTGACCCCGCACGTCTCGCCGTCAATCGTCAGCGCCACACAGCAGTTGTCCATCACGCGCGCGATGCCGACGGGGTGGTGGAGGGGGATGCGATTTGGGTTGACGAACCCGACCTCCCGATCCTCGCGTTGACGGCCGACTGTGTGCCCATCGCGATCGCCCGTCACGGTCACGCGGAACCTCGACTGGCGGTGGTTCATGCCGGATGGCGTGGTCTGGCCAGCGGCGTGGTCGCGAACGCGATCGCGGCACTCGGCGATGGGCCGTTCCAGGCAATGATCGGCCCGGCCGTTGGCCCCTGCTGCTACGAAGTCGGCGTAGAAGTCTCCGACCTCTTTGCGCGTGACCTCACTGTCGACAGACGGCTCGACTTGTGGAGCGCCGCCGAACGCGCCCTCCAAGAGGCAGGAGTCTCAACCATCGTGCGGGCTGATCTCTGCACGAAGTGCAACCCTGCGCTCTTCTTCTCGCACCGCCGCGACGGCGAAATCCGAGGTGTTCAAGGAGTGATCGGTGCTATCGCCAGCTGAGATCCGTGCGCGCTACGACCGCGTCAGAGGCGAGGTCGGCGAGGGCGTCACCATCGTCGCGGCGACCAAGTACGTGACCGCCGCGGACATGGGGCTGCTCGTTGAAGCGGGTATCACCACCGTCGGCGAAAACCGAGCACAAGATCTCGAGGCGAAGTACGCGATGTACGGCGACGCATTCGAGTGGCA
>CAIWTI010000245.1 GCA_903915545.1 uncultured Actinomycetes bacterium
CCGCACCCTTGGCTGCTGACACATCCACCACAGCTCTCTCGCGCCTCACAGCCCGTCGCCCGGGCTTCATTGAGGTCGTGGGCCTCCTGTTCGTTTTCGCGTTCGTCATTTGGCTCGCGATCAACTTCTTCAAGACGCCAGCGGATACGACCAACGTTTTCTTCATCGGCCTGTCGAACGGCTGCGTCTACGCGCTCGTCGCGCTGGGGTACACGCTCGTCTACGGCATCCTCGAGCTGATCAACTTCGCCCACGGCGACGTCTTCATGCTCGGCGGGATGATCTCGGTGTCGATCGCCCAGTCGTTCGGCCTGAAGGCAGGTGACGCGATGCTCTGGCCGCTCGTAGTTGTCGTCTTGCTGCTCTCAATGCTCGCCTGCGGTGCGATCAACACGACCATCGAAGCCGTGGCCTATCGCCCGTTGCGTTCAGCGCCTCGACTTGCGCCGCTGATCACCGCGATCGGCGTCAGCTTCATCCTCGAAGACGTCGGCCTGATCTGGAAAGGCCCGAACTACGTCAACTTCCCTGACGTGATGCCGCACTCGAACCTTGTGTCATTCGGTGGCGTCAACATCCAGTGGGACAAGGTGATCATGCTGGCGATCACCGTGCCGGTGCTGCTCGTCCTGCTCTACCTCGTGCAGGAGACGCGCCAGGGCAAGGCGATGCGCGCCACCGCACAGGACATGGACGCGAGCGCAATCATGGGCATCGACGTCAACCGTACGATCTCGTTCACGTTCCTGATCGCCGGCACCCTCGCTGGCGCGGCTGGCCTGCTGTACTCGCTCTACTTCCAGACCGTCCGCTTTGACCAGGGCTTCCAGCTCGGTTTGATCGCGTTCACCGCAGCCGTGCTCGGCGGTATCGGCAACCTGCCGGGCGCCGTTCTTGGCGCGCTGCTGATCGGTCTGATCCAGGCGTTCAACGAAGGTCTCCAGTGGCATGCCCCTGGCTCCGACTGGACCGAGTCGATCGTCTTCTCGATCCTGATCCTGATCCTCGTCTTCCGGCCCGAGGGTCTCCTCGGCGAACGAACGCCGGAAGGTGGCTGAGATGTCGAGCGAAGACCTGCTTCCCGATCCTCCCGACGTCGTCGGCTTCCGCAACGTCCTGCGCGCCAAGTGGCAGGCGAAGCCACAGTCGCAGCGCTGGGCGACCGTCGCGATCCTTGAGGCGCTGCTCGCGATCCTGCTCTTCTTCGTCGATAGCTCGCTTGGCTACGCCGTTGTCATCATCGCGGCACTCTTCTGGCTGAAGCGGCTCGCGCCACTGCACCGGCTCATCGTCGAGGGGGCGCTGATCGTGCTCCCGCTCGCGATCTCGCAGAACTGGTCGCTTGTCGCGATGTTTGCCGTCGCGTTCCCGCTCTTCTGGCTCGATCACGACCTCCGCGGCAAGATCCTGCCGTTCGTCGCGCTCCTCGCAGCCGTCGGCTACCCGTTCTACCAGCCGCATCTCTTTACGATCCCTGTCTTTGGCGTTTGGCCGGACGTCTTCACGGGCGTCGTGATGGTCGTGTTCGTGATGATGGCCTGCGGCCTGAACATCGTGGTTGGCTACGCCGGGCTGCTCGACCTCGGGTACGTCGCGTTCTATGCGACGGGTGCCTACACCGCCGCCTGGTTTGCCTCGGAGCAGTTCCCAGGCAAGAACCTCCACTTCGGAGCGATCGGGATTCCGCACGACCTGCCCGGCATCCACGTCAGCCTCTGGCTGCTGCTTCTCGCAGCGGGTCTTGTGACCGCTGCGTCTGGTGTCGTGATCGGTCTGCCGACGCTGCGTCTGCGCGGCGACTACCTCGCGATCGTGACGCTCGGCTTCGGCGAGATCCTGCCGCAAGTCGCCCGCAACGGCGACAGCCTCTTCGGGAACAACATCACGAACGGCCCGAACGGCATCACGCCGCTCGACTCGCCTGGGTTCGGGAACGGGCTCTCAAGCCTCACCGGTGGTTTCCTACCGTCGAACTACCTGACCTGCTGCAAGGCCCACTTCCTGGGCCATGGCATTGGGTCGCAGGATG
The DNA here is from genome assembly GCA_903915545.1 of uncultured Actinomycetes bacterium. Taxonomy (GTDB): domain Bacteria; phylum Actinomycetota; class Thermoleophilia; order Gaiellales; family Gaiellaceae; genus PALSA-600. The sequence goes on from CAIWTI010000245.1 coordinate 2,030, forward strand.
TCTTTTTCTGGACGGCGCTCGTGCTGCTTGTGATCACCGTGTTCTGCTCGTTGCGGATGCGCGAGTCGCGCCTTGGCCGCGCGTGGATCGCGATCCGCGAAGACGAGACGGCCGCCGCAGCGATGGGCATCCCGCTGATGCGCACGAAGACCTGGGCCTACGCGAGCGGCGCGTTCTTCGGCGGCATCGCCGGCGCGTACTACGCGAGCTTCAAGAGCGCGACCTTCCCGGGCGACTTCTTCTTCAACATCTCGGTGTTCATCCTCTGCATGGTCATCCTCGGCGGCATGGGGAACATCTGGGGCGTCATGGTTGGCGCCGCATTCCTCTCGTACCTCGACCGTGAAGGCCTTGCGAACACGGGCTCGTGGATCAACACCCACGTCCATGTCGCGAGCTGGCATCCGAACATCGACGTTCCGCTCTACTCGTCGGGCATCTACGGCGTGATCATCGTGTTGGTGATGCTCTTCCGACCGGAGGGGCTCATCCCGTCACGTCGACGTGCGGCCGAAATGCACGAGGGTGTGCACGATCAGCCGCTGTACGACGTCGCGCACACGGGCGAGGGCGCGGCATGAGCGAGGTCTTGATGAAGGTCGAGGGGCTCCGCAAGGAGTTCGGTGGC
>CAIWTI010000246.1 GCA_903915545.1 uncultured Actinomycetes bacterium
GCCGGCACGCACCCGTAAGGCGCGCGCTCCGAGTCCGCGACTACCCTGGGTAGGGATGACAGAGCTCGCAGGTCACGTCGTACACACGTTTGCCGACCGGATTCGGGCGATCGAGGAGCGCGATCTCTCGCCGCTCGCGATCCGTTCGTACGACACGCGCGGACGCCTCAAGCCTGAGGATGAATGTGGCGTCCGCACACCGTTCCAGCGCGACCGCGACCGCATCGTGCACTCGAAGCCGTTCCGTCGCCTGAAGGGCAAGACGCAGGTCTTCATCGACCCGATCGGCGACCACTACCGCACCCGTATGACCCACACGCTCGAGACGACCGGCATCGCGCGCGTCGTCGCACGCGCCCTCCGGCTCAACGAAGACCTGGTCGAAGCGATCGGCCTCGGGCACGACATGGGGCACACGCCGTTCGGGCACGCGGGTGAGGAAGGCCTCCACGCAGTGCTCAGCGAACGGTTCGGCGGCCGGTTCCGTCACAACGAGCAGTCGCACCGCATTGCCGAGCGCCTGAACCTGACCGAAGAGGTGCGCGAGGGCATCCTCACGCACACCGGCGAGAAGCAGCCGACAACGCTCGAGGGGAAGATCGTGCGCATCGTCGACCGCGTTGCGTACATCAACCATGACATCGACGACGCGATCCGTTTCGGCATCCTCGCCGAAGGTGATCTGCCACGCGAAGAGCTTGCCATCCTTGGCCACCGCGGCTCAGAGCGCATCGACACGCTCGTGCATGACCTGATCGAGACCTCCGATCGCGCAGGAGACATCGTGCAGAGCGAGCAGGTCGGCACCGCGATGCTTGCGCTCCGCCAGTTCATGTTCGACCGGGTCTACCTTGGCCCCGTGACGAAGCCCGAGCACGAGAAGGCCCGGCGCACCGTTCGCGCGATCTTCGAGGCAGCGATCGCCGAGGGACGCACCCCCGACGAAGCGACGGAATTCGTTGCCGGGATGACTGACCGGTACGCACTCGAATACGCTGCCCGTCTGTAGTGGCGCGCATCACTGACAAGAGCATCGAAGACGTCAAGCAGAACGCCGACTTTGTCGCGGTCGTCGAAGAACGCACGAGCCTGCGGAAAGCTGGCGCGCGCCTGTCGGGCCGCTGCCCGTTTCATGAAGAGCGGACGCCGAGCTTCAGCGTCAACCCTGTCGACAAGTTCTATTACTGCTTCGGTTGTGGCGCGAAGGGCGACATGATCACGTTCGTGCGCGAAACGCAGGGCGTTGACTTCATCGGCGCGATCGAGTGGCTCGCGGATCGGTTCCACATTCCGCTTGAGTACGAGGAAGGGACGCCTGGTGACGACGCGCGGCGCAAGAGGCGTGCTCGCCTCTACGAGGTGCTCGAGGATGCGGCCACGTTCTATGAGCGCTACCTCTGGGACTCGCAGGCGGGCTCGTATGCGCGCGACTACTTGGCAGGGCGGGGGCTCCGTGAAGAGGTCTGCCGCGAGTTCCGAATCGGTTTGGCGATCAGCGGCAACCAGCTCACGACGAAGGCGCTAAACAAGGGCTTCACGCTCGAGGAGCTGCAAGCCGCAGGGCTGACGCGCGAACGTGGCGGTGATTTCTTCCAACGCCGCCTGCTCTTTCCGCTCGCCGACGCCCGCGGTCGGATCGTCGGCTTCCAGGCGCGCCGTCTGTACGAGGACGATCCGCTGCCTGCGAAGTACATGAATACGCGCGAATCGGAGCTCTTCAGCAAGAGCGCCGTCGTCTACGGCCTCGATAAGGCGCGTGCGGCGATGAGCAAAGAAGACCGCGCCTGCGTCGTCGAAGGAAACACCGATGTCCTCGCGTTGCGCCAAGCGGGGTTCCAGCCGGTCGTTGCCAGCATGGGAACCGCGCTCACCGAGCATCAGCTCCGCGAGATTGGCCGCATCACCAAGCGCCTCGTCCTCGCGTTCGACGGTGACGCTGCGGGTGAGTCGGCAACGCTTCGCGGCATGGAGCTCGCCGTGCGTCAGGGCTTCGACGTGCGTGTTGTGCCGCTTCCGGCAGGAATCGACCCCGCCGACGACCCGCAGGGCTTCCAGGCACGTCTGGGCGCGGCTAAGGCCTATCCGGTGCATTGGGTCGAGATGGCGCTTCGTGGCGATGAGGATGCGGGCACGAAGTACAAGCGGATCAAGGAGTTTCTCGACACGATTGCCGAGGGACCCGATCGGCAGGACGCCTGGAAGGTTGCGAACGACCGCCTCGGGATGACGGTGCAGCTGCGTGCGACAGGAGCGGGTGCTCGCGCGGGCTCGGCTCCGTCAGCTCGGCTTGTGGGTGCGGGTGACCGTCTTGAGCGTGATGTCCTTGCCGGCGCGATCGCGCATCCGTCGGTACGGCCGCTGCTCGCGACACTCCCAGCAGACCACTTCAAGGACGCCGCGCACCGCAGGATCTTCGAGCATCTCGTCCACAATGGGCCTGTCGACGACGACGTTGTCGGGCTGATGGCTGAGCTCGACGCCCGCGCGGCTCAGGCGATGATCGACGAGGCGACGACCGACGAGTTGATCGTGCGCATGCGTGAGCGCGAATTGCGCGCCGAGCTCGCGCACGCCGAGTTGCCGCGCGTCAAAGAGATTCAGGACGCTCTGATGCGTCTGCGTGGCGCTGCAACTCCGTAGGCGCAGACTCGCGAGGCGGGAGAAATCGCCGGCTGGATCTACGGCGAAAGAAGAAAGCTCCCCGGGTTGGACTCGAACCAACAACATTTCGGTTAACAGCCGAACGCTCTGCCAATTGAGCTACCGGGGATCGGCAGCGGCGATTGTAGCGGTGGAGCGGCTCAGCCCGTCACATGCACGTACAGCTGCGTCTCGTGGAGCGGTGACCCGTCTGCTGCGGACGGCTCGTAGACAACAAGCTTGACGTCACCGGTGGGGAGCGTGAGCTTCTCTGAGAATGTTCCGCGGGTTCCGGTGCCTGACGAAGCGGCGATTGGCTGCTGCGAGACGCGCGTTCCGCGCGACCACACTTCGAGGACAAACGAGCCCTCGAAGACATCGGCTGTACCGCTGAAGGTCACCGGGTTCGAGACGGTCGAGTCACGCACCGGAGCAGCGACGAAGATCGCCGCGCTGGGGAGCAGATCGGCGTACGCGTCGGGTGTGGCATTGCCCGAGAGAACGTTGCCCGCGCCGTCCTGCAGCGCGACGAGACCTGAGCCATCAACCGAGATCGACACGCCGGTCACGCCTGGTAGATGCCCTAGCGTCTCCACGATCTGCGCCTGTGCAAGCCGGCTCGGCGGGCTGAGCTCGGGTGAGAACGTCGCGCTCGCGATACCATCGGTGACCGTAACGGTTGAGAGCTTCGTCGCCGCGGGGATTGCGGTGGAATCACCGGCCGGCGGCCCAGCAAGGAGCGCTGTGAGTGCCGCTGCGGGTGTCGCTGTTGCGGCATCGGGAACCGCCACGAGGCCGCCGTCACGAATGAAGTAGACCGCTGCGCTCTCGAGTTGCGCCGTGGATGTTGTCGAGTCTGCGGGGGCCGTTGTGGTGGTCGACCCTGCCGCCGTCGTTGTCTTCGCTGTCGCGCCGCCGCCGGTCAGACTGCAGCCGGCAACCAGGCCGCTCAGGGCAAGCGCGCCCAGTGGAAGGGCGAGCGCAGTGAACGAGGGACGGGAGGCCACACCCCGAGTCTGCCAGACGCACCTACCGGCGCCGGGTATCCTGCGAGAGATGAGTCCAGTGGCGATCGTCCTCCTCGTCGCCGTTGTTGCGCTAGTGGCAGCTGCGGAATGGCCATCCCTGGCGCGGCTCTCCGTCGATCGGCGGCGCGCCCGCGAACGCGCCCAGCGCAAGAGCAACCTTCGCCTTGTCGCCAGCGATGACACTGACGATTTTGCGCGCTCGGTCGAAGCGGATTTGGCGAAGTTGCCGACGATCGACGAGCGCGACGTTCGCCGTCCGACCTAGGTAGCTAACCGAGTTAGCTAACCCGAACGCTCACAGAAAGCGTCGTCGTGTTCGGGAGGATCTTGACGACGTCTTCCATGTTCTTGGTCTCCTGATAATCGGAGACAGCGAGTTCGAGGGCGTGCGATCCTACGCTGGCGGGAAGCGTGATCTGACCGTTCAGATAGGTCGCACCCACTGTTTTGCCGTCGAGCTTGCAGGCGATCGATGAAGGGTCAATGCCTGAGCCAAGGTCGGTGGCCGCGACGGTGATCGTTCCGGCTGCGCCGTTGACAACGCGCAGCTTCGGCGGGGTGACATCGTTGACCCAGTATCGGAACGTGAAGGCTCCGGGGCGCGTGCCTGCCGGGGTGTCGAAGACGATCTCGTAGGTGCCTGCCACGGGGAGCACCGCGCCTGAGATGAGTCGCCGTTCGCCGTACTCCTTCTTGTAGGGGTTCAGCTGAATCGGGAGCGCCGTGTAGCCCGTCAGGTGACCTTCGTCGCCGTTGTAGACGACATGGGGCACGGCGTCGCCCGAGGTGACGGCGACGCCGAAGTTCGCAACGCGGCCAACGCGTACGCGGTAGGCGGTCTCGGGCCCAGTGAAGATGCCATCGCTTCCTGTGGGATAGCGATATGTCCGGATCAGCCGCGGGCCCCCGACGGTGGTGCCCGCATAGGTGCCAGCGTGTCGAAGAAGCGTGGCGGGCTCGCGGGCGAGCATCGGGTGGCTCACCACAACGAGAAACGGAATGCGACGTGTGGCGTTGCTGTTCGAGAGCACGACGAAGCCAGCAGCGAAACCCGAGCTGGCAGCGTTCGCAACGGTCGCGGTGACAACGAGGGCGGACGGGACACTCGTCGTGGTCGGCACCGTCACCGTGACCCCCGCAAGGGTGTTCTGCACCTGAACCGACACGTTCCATACGCCCGCACCGCCGCCCGCGTCGGTGAGCGCAACGGTGCTAGTGCCACCGTTGACGGGCAGCGTCAAGGTTGCCGGCACGGCGAACTCGAGTGGCGCATTGGCCTTGGGGAGATCGATCAAGCCGCCTCCCTCACGGAGAACCGAGACCTCGCGGCCGTCGCTGCCGTGCACGGGATCTCCGGTGAGGACGAGTGCCGACTTGACTTGCGCGAACGTCCAGTCGGGATGCTGTTCGAGAAGTAGTGCGATCGCGCCTGCGAC
>CAIWTI010000247.1 GCA_903915545.1 uncultured Actinomycetes bacterium
GAACCTGATGCGATCCTGCAAGGGCAATCCGTTACTTAGCGCTCATCCCCGCGCGCTGTGCGCCGGAGCCTAGACGTCCGAGCGGCCGGATGCCAACATCCGTGAAATCCCCGATACATCTCAACAACTGTGTAGTTGTATACTGAGGCATGGTTCCGTACGGTTCCGCACCGTCTTCCCGCACGAATTCGCCAGCCTGTGGGCTCCCCGAGCTGTGGCAGGCGGAGTGGTGCCCCCACTCCCAGCGGGTACGCGAGCGGCTCACCGAACTCGGCGTCGACTTCGTCGCACGCCAAGTCCCGGCCGACCGCGAACGCCGTGAGGAGCTCGTCGAGCTGACTGGGTGTGAAACCGTCCCCGTGCTGATTGCGCCCGACGGCGCAACGCTGCGCGGTACCGAGACGATCCTCGGCTGGATCGAGGCGCACTACGCTGCCGGGCCAGACGCCGAGGCGCACCGCCGCAAAGCGGCCGAGAAGCATCAGGAGCTTCTCGATCGCGAGTGCGACTGTAACGCTGCCTAGCCCGACGTTCGCCTCCTCGCGTTACGATCTCTGACGCTAGCCGAAGTGGCGGAATTGGCAGACGCACCGGACTCAAAATCCGGCGCCTTCGGGCGTGTGGGTTCGATTCCCACCTTCGGCATTGAAGTGGCACGGGTACCGTCTTGCCCGTGCTCGGACTCGACGTGTCAGCGCGACCGCGCGGCGTCAAGATGCCGCCCTGGGTAGCCCCGCTCCTTCTCGGGGTGGCGTGCCTGCTCATCTATAACGCCAACCTCCGCACGATCGGAGCGACGGACACGCTGTCTGCGCGCTACCAGCCGCTGATCCTCTGGCACAACGGCACCCTCGGCTTCGACGGGAACGCACGGCTCGTTGCCCACGGGCACCCGCTAACCGCGTCGGCGGCCGGGGCCAGGGCCGGCACAGACTCGAACGCGACGCCCTTCGAATCGGAATCGACGTGGATCGTTCGCACCCACAGTGGCCACCTGGCGTCGCTGTATCCGGTCGTGGCCCCACTGCTCGTCGCACCCCTGTACGCGCCCGCGGTGCTCTGGCTTGACCACGCCGGCTGGAGCCAACCAAACATCGATCGGGCTGCCGAGATCATGGAGAAGGTCTCAGCATCGGTGCTGGCGGCGATCGCAAGCCTGCTGATGTTCCTCGTGTTACGTCGCGAGGGAAACCGGTGGGCGCTCCCGCTCACCGTGGCGTTCGCATTCGGAACGGACACCTGGATGATCTCCAGCCAGGCTCTCTGGCAGCACGGGGCCGGGGAGCTCCTCGTTGTTCTCGGCCTGCTGCTCACCGTTAGCCGCTCGTCGCCTCTGCGCACGGCGCTCCTCGGCTTCGACTGCGCTCTGATTGCGGCGAATCGTCCGCCTGACGTGCTGATCGCCGCCGCGTTCTTGCTCTATGCGTGCTGGAACCGCAGGCGTGAGGCCGTATGGCTGCTTGCCGGCCTCGTTGTGCCGGCCGCGGCGCTGCTGACCTACAACCTCGACTTCCTCGGGAATCTTGTTGGTGGGTACGCCCTTGCCGACAAGCTCAACCACTCGTTCTTCCAGGTCGACGTTCTGGGGCTTCCGGGGTTGCTCATCAGCCCCACCCGCGGACTCCTCGTGTTCTGTCCGTTCTTCCTGTTCGTTGGTTTCGGCATGGCCCGCCGCCTGCGCACACCCAGCTCGCGCGCGCTCGCGATCACCGTCAGTTCTGCCGTCGTCGCTCAGCTCGTGGTGTATTCGCAAACCTCCGATTGGCGCGCTGGGTGGTCGTGGGGGCCGCGCTGGCTGACCGACCTTCTGCCGTTGCTCGTCTGGCTGCTCGCACCCGCACCGCTCGCGCTGAAGTCCCGTGGGCGTCGCTTCCTGATCGCAACCATCGTGGCGGCGGTGGGCATCCAGACAATCGGCGCCTTTTGGTACACGCACACAAGCGACGCGCACATCTTCGCTGCCGCCTCGATGAGCGGCGCGTGGGATCCGCGGAACACGCCCTTCATTGCGGAGTTGCATCATGGGCCCGCCGCATTCGAACTCACCTGCGGGATCAGCGGGCAGATCGATTCGCCTGCGCCGGTACCCGCTTCGGCTCGCTCCGTCCCGGAGCTACAACCGACGGGAATCCAAGGTTGGACGCTCGCCTGCGGGCGAACTCCAGCCCAGGTGTTACTGCTCATCGATGGTCGGATCGTCGGTCAGACGCAGAGGTTCTTTGACCGTCCCGACGTCGATCGAGCGCTTGGCTCCGAGGCACCGTCGGGTTGGAGCATGTCAGCGACAACCACGGGGATCGCCCCTGGAAGGCACGTCCTGCAACTCGCCGTTCGCATCTCGCGCACGAGCGACATACGGATCCTCCGCGAGGAACCCGTGCTTGTGACGCCACCGCCGAGCCTGAAGGAGCTTGCGGCTCTCGCTGCAAAGAGGCTCCGTGCAGATCAATCGGCAGCCGGGTACTGGTTGACCGACTACACGAGCACGCCTCACTACATCGCGCCGGGACACGAGATGAACACGTACCTCACCTCGATCCTCGCAGACCTGCTCGTACCCGTCGCCCCCAAGCTCGGCCTCGCAAACGTCGTGGCACGTGCAAAGCACGAGCTTGCCGCACAGGTCGAGAGCACCGGCCTCGTTCGCTATCACGGGCTGCCGACCGGACCGACGATCGGGACGCTCGGCTGCGTGATCACTCCCGACGCAGACGACACGTCACTTGTCTGGCGGATCGCAGGGCTCAGCGCCACCGACCCGCGACTGCCGCACATGCTCGCGACGCTCACGCGATACCGCGACGCGCGCGGCCTCTATCGCACCTGGTTGGCCCCGCAGAGCGCGTACCAGTGTCTGAACATCGGGCATGACCCTGACCCGGCAGACATCGCGATTCAGATGCACGTGTATCTCATGCTCCGCACGTTTGATCCTCCTGCGGCACAGGCGCTGTGTAAGGCGATCGTGCGCACTGCGGACACGAACGCTGTCTGGGTGTACTACGCGAAATCGGCCCTCGTGCCGTATCTGCGGAGTGCCGAACTGGAGCAGCTCGGCTGTCCCGTCCCACTCCCAACCACACGCCTTTCCCGGCAACAGTTGGGACAGGGCTGGTGGAGCGATCTCGCGCGGCTGCTCGTGCGAAGCGGCGGAGCACAGGCGAGTCCGCAAACCCGGCAAGCGATGCGTGTCGTCCTCACGAGCCTCGGAGATGATGACTTCGCACTTCTCCGCGAGGCACCACCGTTGCTCTACAACAACGATCCCACTGCGAGCGTGAAGCGGCTGTACTGGTCGCAGGACGCCGGGTACGCACTTTGGCTCCGGCTGTACCTGGCTGCGGGATTCGCTGCACCGTGAGCGCGCCTTCCACGACCGAGCGCCGACGCTACGTTCGCATTGTTCGCCACTTCGTCGCGAGCCGCGGAATTGAAGTCGGCATCCTTCAGGCGGCACCGCTGCTCGGAGCGAGCGTCGGCGGACTGGGGGTGCACGACGCGGGTCGAGCGACACTGCTCGTACTCGGCAGCGTCGCGCTTACGGCGCACGTCTTCTTGATCAACGACTGGGCGGACTTCCGCAGCGACACACGCGACTTGCGCCGAGCCGACCTCGGCACGAACCGGTACGGCACCGACCGCACACATATTGCTCAGGCGGCATTTGCAACAGCAGTCATCGGCCTTGGCGCTCTCGCCGCTCTCGGCCTGCGCACGGTGATCATCGGCGCAGGTGTTGCTGCCCTGAGCCTGCTCTATTCGTGTGCCCCGCGTCTCGGGAAGAGCGCACCGGGCGCAGCGTCGCTCAACCATGTGGTCGGTGGTGGGATGCACTTCCTGCTCGGCTACTCGGTTGGCCACGCGATCGACGCGAAAGGCATCGCTGTTGGCGCCGCCGTTGGCCTCGTGTTTGCCGCAGGGCATCTCAACCAAGAGGTGCGCGACTACGAGTTCGACCGCGCGAGCGGGATCCAAACATTCGCAGTCAGATTCGGTCAGGAGCAGGGTTTCTTCGCGAGCTTCTGCCTGTTCACCGCGGCGTATCTGCTGATCGCCGCGCTCGCTGCCGTCGGCACGCTTCCCACGCTTCTACTCGCAAGCTTGGCCGTGTGGCTCGTGCAGGCCCGTTGGTGGCTTCAGGCATTGCACCGTGGCGTGGGTGCCGAAGCCGCCCTCTGGATGCAGCGCCGCTATCGCCTGCTCTTCATCGCCGTC
>CAIWTI010000248.1 GCA_903915545.1 uncultured Actinomycetes bacterium
ACGGCCAGATGAGCTTGTTGACCTCGTTCATCATCCAGAGCTGGTGGCTAACGCCGAGCTTGGAACCGTTCTGGGTGATGATGTCGGCGCACGCCTGTGCGTTATCGCGGCAGTAGATCCAGCCCTGGAGCGATGCCTGGACGAATGCCTGGGTTGTGGCCTGGTACGTGGGATCAGCGAGGCGCTCCTGTGAGGCCCAGATGGCGTCCTGGTACATGGCCGTACCCTCGGTGTTCCAGTCGAGAACTGTGAAGTCTTCGGCGGTGTAGAGCTTGCCGGTCTTCGGGTTCTTGCTTTCAAGAACCTGCGCGAGCTCGTTGTAGGTCATCGCCGAGGCCGAGTCGACCTTCCCCTGCAGGAACAGGTTCATGTCGAACGGCTGCTGGACGATCGTCACGCCCTGGTTCTTGGCGGGGTTCATTCCCGCCTTGGTGAGCGCGGCGAAGAGCTCGTACTGGTTGCCACCAAGCCAGTTGGCGACCTTCTTGCCCTTCATGTTCGCGATCGACGTGATGCCCGAGCTCTTCCACGTGAGCTGGGTCATGCCCGAGCGTGCGAAGACCTGCGAGATGTTCACGAGGTCGGTGCCCTTATCGCGGGCGGCGAGCAGGCTCGGGAGCCAGTCGACACCGAACTGAGCCTGGCCAGACGCAACAACCTGCTCTGGGATGATGTCCGGGCCGCCGTTCTTCAACGTGACGTTGAGGCCAGCGTCCTTGTAGAAGCCCTTGAGTGACGCGGCGTAGTAGCCCGCGAACTGGGCCTGAGGTACCCACTTCAGCTGGAGCGTCACATCGGTGAGCTTCTGCTGCTTCGGCGATGCGCTGGCGCCCCCTCCGAGCACCACCGCAAACGACGCGGCCACAACGAGTGTGGCGAGCGCCGCAATAGACTGCTTCTTCATGCGACTTCCCCTTTCGTACTTTGGGTCAAGCGAGGAGTGATTCTGACGTTCCGAGCGTTCGATTACGAGTCCCCCTTCTCACACATCGCGGCCTCCCGGCGCCCAGCGGACAAACACCCGCTCGGCGATGGCGACAGCGAGGTACAAGGTGATTCCGAGCACCGAGGCGACGACGATGCCGGCCCACGCGGTGACGAAGTCGAGAATCTGGGCGTCGGAGCGAATGAGCACGCCAAGTGCGTCAAACGAGCCGCCGAAGTACTCGCCGACGACGGCGCCGATCATCGCGAGGACGCTTGCGACTTTGAGCGACGTGAAGATGTACGGGAGCGCGGTTGGGATGCGGACGCGACGGTAGATCGCGATCTCGCCCGCTGCGTAGGCGCGCATCAGTTCGATCTGTTGCGGGCGGACACTTTGCAGACCGCGCAGCGTGTTCACGAGTACCGGGAAGAAGCACAGGACGCCAGCGATCGCCATCTTCGAGGTGGGCTGGAGCGGGTCGAACCAGGCGTTGAAGATCGGGGCGAACGCGATGATCGGCACGGCATTTGCGGCGATCGCGATCGGCATCAGCGCCGAACCAACGCGCTGAAAACGCGCGACGATCAAGGCAAACAGCACTCCGAGGGTTGAGCCGAGCGCGAAGCCGCCGAGCGCTTCCTTGAACGTGTACCACCCGGCTGGCCACAGGGTGCTTCGGTCATTCCAGAGCGCCGTGGCGATGTTCGACGGCTTCGGCAGCAGGAACTGCTGAATGTGGAACGCCGCGATCGCGCCCTGCCACCCACCGATTACTGCGACGGCGACGATCAGCGCTGGCCCCCACTCGCGCGCGGCCTTGCTTGAACGAACCGTCAGGGTGGCTGCGCTCACGCGTCCTCTCGGGCCGCGGCGGCCTCTTCTTCGGGAAGCAGGTGCTCGCCGCGCAGGCGCAGAAGCTCGCGCACCTCGGTGACGAGTTCGAAGAAGCGCGGATCTTCGCGCGTTTCGACGCTCCGTGGCCCCGGCAGGTCGATGTCGACGATGCCAGCGATGCGTCCAGGGCGTGGACTCATGACGACGACGCGGGTCGAGAGAAACACGGCCTCGGAGATCGAGTGTGTGACGAAGACGACGGTCGAGCGCAGCTGCTGCCAGATCGAGAGCAGCTCGAGATTCAGGCGCTCGCGGGTCATCTCGTCGAGCGCGCCGAACGGCTCGTCCATCAGCAGCAGTGCCGGCTCAAAGGCAAGCGCACGAGCGATCGAGACGCGCTGCTGCATGCCGCCCGAGAGCTGCCATGGGTGGTGGTCGCCAAAGCCGGTCAGCTCGACGAGCGACAGCATCTCTTCGACCCGTGCGCGGCGCTTTGCCTTGTCCCACCCGAGCATCTCAAGGGGCAACTCGATGTTCTTGGCCACGGTGCGCCAGTCGAAGAGCACGGCGTCCTGGAAGACGATGCCGTAGTCGCGATCGGTGCGTGCCTGCGGCGCGCTCTTGCCGTTGATCGTTACCGCACCCGAGGTCGGCTCGACGAGATCGCCGATCACGCGCAGCAGCGTTGACTTGCCACACCCTGATGGGCCGATCAACGAGATGAACTCACCGGCACCCAGGTCGAGGTTGATGTCTTGCAGGGCGGTGACGTTCCCACGCGGGAACGTCTTTGTCACCCCGGAGACGGAGACGACGGTGGTGGGTTCGGTCATGCGCGACGCTCCGGGGCTCGACGGACAACGGCCTTCTCAGCTCCGAGAACGGCCAGGAAGAAGACGATTCCGAGCAGCGAGGCGATGATGTTTGTCGCCCAGAGCTCCTGCGGCTCGATCGAGTAGTACTGGTTGAAGTTGAGGATCGCGCCGCCGAGACCCGACTGGAGTCCTGATGGGAGCTCGCCGATGATCGCGCCGACGACGCTGGCGGTCGCGGCGACCTTCAACGCCGAGAAGACGTAGGGCAGCGAGGCCGGGAACCGCACCTTCCAAAGCACCGTCCAGGTGCTGGCGGCGTACGAGCGCATCAGTTCAAGCATCCGTGGATCAGCCGAGTTGAGGCCGCGCAAGCTGTTCACCGCGACGGGGAAGAATGTGAGGTATGCCGAGATCACGGCGACGGCGCCCCACCCCTGCATGCCCGACGGAAGCTTGGGGTTGACCCAGATCACGACCATCGGTGCGATCGCGAGGATCGGGATCGTTTGGCTGCCGACGATGTAGGGCAGGAAGCCGCGTTGCAGCAGCTTCGAGTGGGCGAGTGCCGCACCGAGTGCGAAGCCGAAGACGGCGCCGAGGACGAAGCCGGCAAACGCCTCTTTGGCAGTGAAGAGCGCCTTGTGGATCAGCACCGAGAAGAGCGATGGCTGGTTGACCTGGGCTGGGTCGGCGAACGCCTTGAAGATCGTCCAGAGGTGCGGCAGCGTGGTGTCGTCGGCGGGGAACGGCCATGTCCAGCCGGTTGCGCGCCAGAGTTGGTTGTAGCCCTCGTAGAGCGCCAAGAGCGCAACGACGGTGAGCGCAATCAGCCCGGCGCGGTGCGTAGCCCCGTGCAAACGGGAGCGCCAGGTCACGCGGGCCGCGGTGCTCCGTTGCACCGAAGCCGCGTTCGCGGCACTAGACGACATGGGGTAGGGGTTTATCACACTGCGAGCCGGATGTGTGGTCGTGAGCAGGCCGGTGTTAGATTCTCGGCGTGCCTCTGAACCCGCAGCGCACAGTCGACGAGCTCCGCGAGCTACAGCAGCTCACGGGCGACGAGAATGGCGCGCAGCGAGTCGCCTGGACGGAGACGTGGGAGCGGGCGCGCGTGTGGCTGCGCGAGCGTTTCGAGGGCGTGCCAGTCGTTGAGGAGATCGACGAAGCGGGCAATCAGTGGTTCACGCTTGGTGATGGTCGCGAGAACGCACTGCTGATCGGCGGGCACATCGACTCGGTGCCGAACGGCGGCTGGCTCGATGGCTGCCTGAATGTGCTCGCGGGCGTCGAGGTCGTCCGTCGGCTCGCTGAGCAAGGGCCGCCGCCGGTTCCCGTTCGTCTCGTCAACTGGGCCGATGAGGAGGGTGCACGGTTTGGCCGCTCGCTCTTTGGCTCGTCGGCCGCTGCCGCCTCGATGCGTGACCACGCCGATCTTGCGCTGCTCAAGGATCGTGAGGGTGTCAGCCTCCCCGATGCGGTCGGCGCGTACGGCGTCGATCTCGGCTCTGCGCTCGATGCGCAAGATCAGCTCACGGGCGCTGGTGCGTACCTCGAGCTGCACATTGAGCAGGGGCCCGTGCTCGAGTCCCTCGACTTGCCACTTGGAGTTGTCCTTGGCACGTTTGGCGTGCAGCGCTGGCGTTTGATCTGGAAGGGGCAGGCGGCGCACGCGGGGTCGACGCCGATGGATAAGCGCCGCGATGCGCTCGCGGGTGCCGCGAAGTTCGCGCTTGCGTTGCGCGAGATTGCCGCCGAGATCGGTGGCGGAGCAGTGATGACCTCCGGTGGCGTTGTCTGCAAGCCGGGGATCGTCACCTCAGTCGTCGAAACGGCAGAGCAGCTGCTCGATATGCGCCACCTCGACGCCACAGAGCTCGCTCGGATGCTGGAACTCGCGCGCGCCGCAGCCGACCGTTTCGCCGCCGAGGAGAACAT
>CAIWTI010000249.1 GCA_903915545.1 uncultured Actinomycetes bacterium
ATCGGGCCATCGTAGTTCCCGCGCGGGCACCAAAAACCGCACGCATTCCCGCTCTGAGCGGAGATTTTCAGCGTACGACGGCGAAAGTGTCGGTCAGACCGGATGCGCTCGGCGGCGCACCCGGTCGAGACCGGGAACCGCTAGACCGCGACGGCCTTCGGACGGCGGCCACGACGCGCGGCTGCACGCCCAGGAAGATCAGCGGCGCAGGTGTCACACAGGTCTGCAACTTTCGAGCCGCGGCGAGCATCGGTGTAGGTGATCCGCAGCGTTGCGCCACGATTCTCACCGACTTCCGTGCCGCACTTATCACACACGAGAACAGTCTTGCGTGCCAAGAGAAACTCCTCTGGAAGGGTCTTTACCTTGATACAGCATAGTTCCGGTTTTTCGTTCTGAGAAGCCCTAAATAAATTTCTTTGCAATCGCCCATACGGAACGATTCAGCGACTGCGAACGCGTGAAAAAAATGGCGTGGTCAATACGGACGTGTGACCACTTTTGTTGACAACCATCGGACGTGTATTTTCTGGCCGCTGTTATTCAGCGACTAGCGTTTTCGTACACGCGTAAACGACTAGGCGTGATCAATGCCGCGGCGATGCACAAGCCGCAGCAACACAACGCCGATTGCGACGATCACGATGATCACCGCAAGGGCGTACAGCCCGTAGTGCTGGATCGCGTCGGCGGCCGATTTTCCGAATTGGTAGGCCACCACGCTCACGAGCGTCGCCCACACGATGCCGCCCGCGGCGTTGAAGATGGCGAAGCGCCACCACGGCATTCGCGTGATCCCAGCCAGCCAGGCGGCGGTGACACGAAGCACGGCGACAAAGCGTGCGATGAAGATCGTCTTCGCGCCATGTTTCTCGAAGAAGCGCTCGGACGGTGGAAGCACTTTGTGGAAGTAGTCGCGGATGATCGGCGTCCGCTCAAGCAGCTTGCGCCCACCCTTGCGCCCGATCAGGTAGCCGGCGTTGTCACCGATGATTGCGGCAGCGGCGCCGACGACGATCACCTCCCACAGCGGGTAGTGACCTTGCGACGAAAGCACGCCTGCGATGATCATCGCCGTCTCGCCCGGGACCGGCACTCCAGCGCATTCGATCGCGACGAGACCGAAGACAATGATCAGTCCGTAGGTGGTGATCAGGTGCGTCACGAGACCGAGTGTAGGCCGTCCAAACAACCGTCCGTTCGATTTGGTCTCCCCCAGGTGCTGCGTTTTCGATAGCGTCCCGCCCGTCTATGCGGGTTGGAGTTCCCAAAGAGCAGGCAGCGGGCGAACATCGCGTCGCACTCGTGCCTGACGTCATCGCCAAGCTCGGCGAAGGCTTCACGGTCGTCGTCGAACGGGGCGCTGGCGTGGCGGCTGGTTTCCTCGATGAGGCCTACGCCGCTGTGGGTGCGGAACTCGTTGACGATGCGTTCACCGGCGTCGATGCCGTGGTGAAGGTCGCGAAGCCGACTCCCGCCGAGATCGAGAAGCTCTCGTCGGGCCAGGTGCTCGTCGGCTTCCTGACGCCGCTGACCGACAAGGATCTGATCGCTGCCCTTTCTGCGCGCGGCGTCGTCGCGTTCGCGATGGAGTCGATCCCCCGCACAACTCGGGCGCAGTCGATGGACGCGCTCTCGTCGCAGGCGACGGTTGCCGGATACAAGGGTGCGCTGCTCGCCGCCGAGAACCTCCCCAAGTTTCTGCCGATGCTCACCACGGCTGCCGGCACGATCGCGCCCGCCAAGGCGCTCGTCCTCGGTGCTGGCGTTGCCGGCCTGCAGGCGATTGCGACGCTCCGCCGCCTCGGTGCTGTTGTCGCAGGCTTCGATGTTCGCCCCGCCGTCAAGGAGCAGGTGCAGTCGCTCGGCGCGCAGTTCCTCGACCTTGGTGTTGTTGGTGAGGAGACCGAGGGCGGCTACGCCCGCGAGCTCACACCCGAGGAGCAGGCGAAGCAGCAGGAGGCACTCAACGCGCGGATTCCTGACTTCGATCTCGTCGTCACGACGGCCGCGATCCCTGGCCGCCCCGCGCCCCGCCTGATTCCGGCGTCGGCCGTTGCGGGCATGCGCCCCGGCTCGGTCATCGTCGACCTCGCTGCCGAAACGGGAGGCAACTGCGAACTGACGAAGCCCGGCGAGGTTGTCGTCGAGCATGGCGTCACGATCGTTGGCACGTTGAACCTTCCGAGCCTGATGGCGTCGCATGCGAGCCAGCTGTACGCGCGCAACATCACGACGCTGCTCACCCATCTCGCGCCAGCGGGCGAATTGACTCTCGACTGGGAAGACGAGATCACCTCGGGCGCCTGCGTCACCCGCAAGGAGGCCGCGTGACCCATTACACCCAGCTCGTTGTTGAGCTGACCATCCTTGCCCTCGCGATCTTCCTCGGTATCGAGGTGATCTCGAAGGTGCCGACGCTGCTGCACACGCCGCTGATGTCGGGTACGAACGCGATCCACGGCATCGTCGTTGTCGGAGCCATGCTCGTTGCGGGCGCGGCCGATCCTGACCTGCTCACAGGCTGGATCGGGTTCATCGCGATGATCCTTGCTGCCGCGAACGTCGTCGGTGGCTTCGTCGTGACCGACCGGATGCTCGAGATGTTCAAGAAGCGCGAGCCGCAGAAGAAGGCTGACCAGTAATGGGCCAGACCACCTCGAACCTCTTCTATCTCGTCACGATCATCTGCTTCATCCTGGCGCTGCGCTTCCTGTCGTCACCGACCACCGCGCGCCGCGGTAACTGGATTGGCGCGCTCGGTATGGCGATCGCGATCGGTGTGACCCTCGCCCACTCGGGCATGCATTTCGGCTGGCGGATCCCAGCTGGTGCCGTGATCGGTGGAGCGTTCGGTTTGGTTGGCGCCCGTCGCGTGAAGATGACCGCGATGCCACAGATGGTGGCGCTGTTCAACGGCGTCGGTGGTGGCGCCGCGGCGCTCG
>CAIWTI010000250.1 GCA_903915545.1 uncultured Actinomycetes bacterium
CCGCTGCGATGCGGAAGGCTGGTGCTTAGTCATGGCTGATCTTTTGAATGAGGTCACTTCGAAGGAGTTCGGCCGTAAGTCGTTCCTTAAGGGCACTGGTGCTCTTGTTGTGACGATGGGTGTCGCGGGTGCTGCGACGGCTGGTAAGGCGTCGGCGGATGTGTCGCCGTATGCGTCTCCTGGCCCGTTCCAGCAGGACACGGTTGATGCTTGGCTGATCATCCATGCTGATAACACTGCTTCGGTGAAGCTTGGCAAGGTTGAGCTTGGTCAGGGTTCGTCGACGGGTCTTTTGATGGTTGCTGCTGAGGAGCTTTCGATGGACTTCTCGCAGATGAAGATGATCGCGAACGACACTGCTGTGACTCCGAATCAGGGTTCGACGGCTGGTTCGTCGGCTCTGAAGACCGGTGGTAAGCAGGTTCGTGCCGCTGCCGCCGCTGGTGCCGCTGCTCTCAAGCAGCTTGCTGCTGCGAGCCTTGGTGCCGATGCGTCGACGCTGACTGTCAAGAGCGGTGTTGTTACTGCTCCGAATGGTAAGTCGGTCACCTACGGTGCACTGATCGGTGACAAGCTGTTCAATGTCACTGCTGATGCGGCGTACAAGCTCACCCCGACGACGGCGAATCCGCCGGCGCCTGGTGCGGGTTTGGCTCCGGGTTTCCCGGCGCTGACTAAGCCGATTTCGCAGTACAAGCTTGTTGGTACGAGCCCGGAGCGGATTGATGTTCCGGCGAAGGTCAACGGCACCTACACCTACGTGCATAACGTTCGTGTTCCGGGGATGCTTCATGGTCGTGTGGTTCGTCCGCGCGGTCAGGCGGCATACGGTTGGACCTACAACATCACTTCGGTTGATCCGACGTCGATCTCGCACATTCCTGGTGCGCAGGTTGTTCAGAAGGGCAACTTCCTTGGTGTTGTCGCTCCGCGTGAGTACGACGCGATCCAGGCTGCTGCGCAGCTGAAGGTTGTTTTCGCAGATCCCCCGACCATTTCGTCGGCGGGCAACTTGTGGAAGCAGATGCGTGCTCATGACGCTGCTGGTCTTGCCCCGTCGAAGTTCACCGTGAACACGGGTAACTTCGATACGGCGTTCGCGTCGGCTGCTGCGACGGTTTCGTCGAGCTACGCGATGGCCTACCAGGGTCATATGCCGATCGGTCCGACCTGTGCAGTTGCTGATGTGACCGCCAATGGCGCCCGCATCTTCACCAACTCGCAGAACATCTACGCGACCCGTAACCAGGTTGCGCAGGTGACGGGTCTTCCGACCAACCAGATCCGCCTGACCTACGTTGAGGGTGGTTCGGTGTACGGCTCGAACCCGCAGAACGATGTCGTTTTGGCCGCGTCGATCCTGTCACAGCAGGTCGGTAAGCCGGTGCGGCTCCAGTTCATGCGTTGGGATGAGCACGGCTGGGACAACTACGGTCCGGCAATGCTGCAGGACATCCGTGGCGGTGTTGATGCTTCAGGCAACCTGATCGCATCGGAGTACACCGGCTTCGCGATTCCGTACTACAGCACCGAGCCGGCCGGCTTCCTTTCGGGGACGCAGACGATGGTTGTCTCGACCACCCAGAACGCTGACTCGACTAACTCGGGCACGCAGTATGCGATCCCGAACCGTCGTGTCATCACAAAGACGCTCCCGCTTGCCAACAACTACTTCAAGTCGTCGTACCTGCGGGCGCCGCTCTCACTCCATGTTGTTTGGGGTTACGAGCAGTTCATCGACGAGCTGGCTGTCAAGGCGAAGATGGATCCGGTGGCGTTCCGCCTCCAGAACATCGCCTCGCTTGACCGTGAGCTTGCACTTGGTCTGACCGCACTGACGTACAACCGTTGGAAGACGGTGCTCGTTGATGTGGCCCGGATCTCGAACTGGCAGGCCAAGGTCTCCGGTTCGGCAGTCGGTACCGGCAACGTCCTCAAGGGCCGCGGTATCGCCCTTGCGTCGTTCACCGGCACGACCGCTGGTGCAGTCGCTGACATCTCGGTGAATGTGAAGACCGGCAAGATCTCGGTCGATCACATCTTCGTCTCACAGGACAACGGTGTGACGTTCTACCCGGAGGGTGGCAACAACAACTCTCTCGGTGCCGTCGTCCAGGGTGTCTCCCGCACAATCGTCGAAGGCCTGAACTTCGACACGAAGTACGTGACCGGTCTCGACTGGGTCACCTACCCGATGCTGCGGTTCAAGGACAGCCCGAACGTGACGATGTCGACCCTGCAGCGCTTCGACGTTCCGGACGTTCAGTCCGCAACGCTCGGCTCGAACGGCAAGTCGACACAGAACGCACTCGTCGAGAACGTCGGCTCCTACGCCGGCGGCTCGGGCGAGCCTGGCCTGTCACCGGTCGCTGGTGCCATCGGCAACGCCTTCTTCGATGCGACAGGTGTTCGCATCCACGAGGCCCCGATGACCCCCGCACGCGTCCGTGCAGCCCTCAAGGCTGCCGGCAAGTAGTCAGCCGGAACCTGCACTAAACGGAGGGCCCCGCAAGGGGCCCTCCGCCTTTAAGTCACGTGTCCCGAGTTGCCGCCTCTTACGGCTCAACGAGGCCGCGACGGATCGCGTACCGCGTGAGGTCGACGCGGTCGCGTGCGCCGAGCTTCTCTTTGATATTTGCCCGGTGACGGTCGACGGTCTTGATGCTGATGACCAGGGTCTCGGCGATCTCGCGGCTCGTGCGCCCTTCGGCGACGAGCTTGAGTACCTCAAGCTCGCGCGCGGTGAGTGTCTCGTCACTCTTGCTGCCGCGACCGCGGCGTACGAGCTCTCCTTGGTCGCGCAGCGCCTGTGGGGTTGACTCCGGGAACACGAAGCTGTCGCCCCGCATGACCGCGCGGCAGGCCCCGACAATGTCGGTGTCGGCGACCGACTTGAGGACGTAGCCGGAAGCCCCTGCGCGGATCGCTGCAAGGACGTACTGGTCGGCGTCGTACATCGATAGGACGAGGGTGCGAAGGCCCGGACGTCGCCGTGCGAGCTCCTCAACGGCCTGGAGGCCGGTCATGCGTGGCATTGCCACGTCGAGGACGGCAAGGTCGACTTCGGGTCGCATGCCAAGCACCACGGCCTCGGCGCCGTCGTTCGCCTCCGCGACCACTTCGAAGTCGGGTTCGCGTTCGATCACGCCCTTCAATCCGTTGCGAACGACGGGATGATCGTCAGCGAGCAGGACGCGGATCGTCACGTCTTCTCCTCGGTGAGAACCGTGATTACGGTGCCACCCTGGGGTGCCGACCGGATCTCGAGCGAGGCACCGATCGACGCAGCCCGATACCGCATGCCTGCGAGTCCCCCACCGGTTTCAGAAAGCAGCGGATCGACCCCGATGCCGTCGTCGGCGATCTGGACGAGCGCCCGGCCATCTTGGACACGGAACACGAGTGCTGCTTCGGTGGCCTCGGCGTGGCGGGCGACGTTCGTCAGCGCTTCTTGCGCGATGCGATAGAGCGCGAGTTCGACGGCAGGTTCGAGTCGTGGGGCCTCTTCGTCGACGTCCGGTTGAAGGTCGAGGTCAGGGCTTCGGCGCATCACGTCGCACAGGTGGACGAGCGCGTAGGCGAGGCCAAGGTCGTCGAGTACGGCCGGTGGAAGCTGGCGGGCGATCCGGCGCACCTCATCGAGGGTCTTGCGGGCAAGCTCGTGCGCCTCCATAAGTCGTGAGTTGAGCTGAACGGGCGCATCAAGGACCAGCGCATGGAGCTGTAGGAGGAGCGCCGTCAGGCCCTGTCCCACCTCGTCGTGCAGTTCTGCCGCGAGCCGTCGCCGCTCGTCCTCCTGTGCCTCTGCGATCTGCGAACCGATCGTCCGGCGCTCGTGTGCGAGCACCTCGCGGAGTTCCGCGAGCTCCTCACGAAGTACAGCAATCTGGATCGCAGGGTCTGACTCACGCAAGCTCATCGACACATCGTGCCTCTCGCAGCGGGTGTGTGGAGGAGAGCCCGTATGGGTAGTACCACCCATCTTCGGTGCGGCACGTGGGGGTGCCTACCCATCTTCCTCGCGAATCAGCCCACGGTCCTGATGTGGGCGGGTACGTTCGTGTCATGCCAAACATCGGCCCCACAGAGATCATCCTTCTCCTCGTTCTCGCCCTGCTGCTCTTCGGCGCGAAGCGACTGCCCGAGATCGGGCGCTCGCTTGGTTCGGGCATGCGGGAGTTCAAGGATTCCGTTTCAGGACAGTCGGCCGCCCCGACGACACCGGTTGCTCTTCCGCAGCAGAGCACCCCGGTCGCAGTGGCGCCCGAAGCACCGCACGTACACGCCACACCCTCCTCGTAGAGCTCGCGCCCGGGCGGGCTGGCCCGCCATCACCGGCCAGCCCGGGCGCCCCTTTCGAATAGACCCATTGAGCGCGTAGGATGCGCCCGATGATCCGCGTCCGGCGGGGAGCAATTGCGTTGGCAGGTTTCGCCCTGCTCGGACTCGTCGCGGAGCTTTGTGGGCGCAATCTCACCCAGCGGCTGGATGCAGCGGTGCATGTTGGGCCGCTCACCACGCCGACGACGTCCTACTACCCGTTTCTGCTTGCAGGCTTTCGGATCGTCGCCGCGCTAACGCTTGCGGGACTTGGGTGGCGTGTCCTCCGCGCGATCGCGCGGGCGGGCGCCGGGGAGCGCGCGCTCGCTGCCGTAGGGGGACGAACACGGTTGACGCTTCCCGCGCTCAAGCTTCGCCTGTCACCCAAAGTGTGGGCGTCATCGTTTGCGTCAACGTCACTGTGGTTTCTCGTGCAGAACGACGGCGCGCGTGTCGTTTCGGGTGGGGCGCCGTCGCTCGCGCCGTGGCTCCATACCTTCGCGCTCCCGGTGTTCGCGGTCGTGTCGATTGCGCTTGGTCTTGCACTCAGCGCCGTCTACGACTGGGTGCGGGCGGTCGAGGAGTACGCCGAGACCGTCCTTGCGTATGCCTCGCGCCTACTCCGTAGGCGATCGTTGCCAGCAAATCGCCTGCGCCCTGTAGGAGTCCGTGCACCGCGCTGGCTCTTCGGACGCACGTTCGATTCACGACCACCCCCGCTTCCTCTCTGACCCGCGGCCGCAGGCGCCGCGGGTGACCGCAGTCGTCTTCGGTTTCTGGAGGGAATAGAAGTGGCACCACGCAGCACAACCGAACACAGGACCCGTCCGCGGGGTCGCGCCCAGCTTGCCGAAGGGCTTGGCTGGCTCACCGTCGCGGCCGGCGTTGTCTGGGCGATCGTTCAGCCGGACCGGCTGACCTTGCTCCACCCGTTTCACCAGGGCTTTTGGTGGCTCGTGATCGAGCCGCCGTTGCTCGTCATGCTCGTCGGCGCGATCTTCGTGTTCACCGTCGCCCGACCGCTCGTTGCTGATCAGGAGGAGCGTGATGGAGCCGCAAGCTGAGATGGTGCACTGGCTGTTTGCGGGCGGTCTGCTCTTTCTGGGTCTGGTTCTGCTCTGCGAGGTGCTCGTCGACGAGGAGACATGGCGCAAGCGGGCATGGCGCGTCTACTTGTGGCCAGGAGTTGCCTTCGGCATGGGCGTCTTGATGTGGCCCGTCATGACCTTCTTTACGAACTCCGCGATCCACATGCTCG
This sequence comes from uncultured Actinomycetes bacterium, assembly GCA_903915545.1. Taxonomy (GTDB): domain Bacteria; phylum Actinomycetota; class Thermoleophilia; order Gaiellales; family Gaiellaceae; genus PALSA-600. The sequence continues at coordinate 5,579 of CAIWTI010000250.1, forward strand.
CGCACGGTTCGTGGGCGCAGGCACTGATGATCGCCGGGGGAGCGGAGCTTGGACTCGCACGGGGCAAGCTGCACTCGCGTTGGTGGAAGCTCGCGATACCGATCGGCCTGGTCGTCTCGGGGCTTGCGTTCCTGCTGCATGAGCAGAACCCCTGGTTCTTCGCGCGGTCGGCATTTCTCCATCACCTGAACGGCTGGACGCTTGTGATCGGGTCGATCTTTCCGTTCGGCCTGGTCTGGCGGCCGAACTCGGTCGTGCTTCGCACGGGCTTTGCGCTGATGTTCGTCGCGCTCGCCGTGATGCTCTTCTGCGACCGCGATGTCGCGCCGATCTTCGGGCATCTTTCGCCGCTAGCCGGAGTACCGCACCGATGAGACGCCTAGCGCTCGTCCTTGCGGCGCTCGTGGCGCTTGCGATTCCCGTTGCCGCCGGCGCCCACGCGACGCTGAAGAGTGTTAGCCCAGGCTTCCAGCAAGAGCTCGCGTCGGCACCGCCAGCAATCGTCTTGACGTTCGATCAGATCGTCTCGTTCCCCTCGATAGAGGTGCTTGACCAGAAGGGACATAACTGGGCGCTGCCAGCCACGATCGACGACACAATCGTGAAGGCCGCCATCCGGCAACTTCCGCGGGGCAACTACACGGTGCGCTGGCACGCACTCTCTGCCGACTCGCACGTTGTCTCAGGCGTCTGGACATTTGGTGTTGGGGTGCCCGCGTTGCCGCCAACCGAGGCGTACGGAGCAAGCGGTCCAACGCGCACCGAGCACATCGTGCGGTGGCTCTACTTCGGTGCACTCGCAACGGTGATCGGGGCGCTTGGCGTGCGGCTCCTCTGCCTTCGGGGACTCGTGGTACCGCCGGGAGTCGAGAAGCGCATCCTCCTGATCGCGGGGCTCGGGACGGCGGCGTTCCTTGAACTCGGGATTCTCGCGTTCTGCATGCGCTGCGAGGACGTCCTGCAACTGCCATTCGGGAAGTTCCTCTACGGCGACCTGTCGCCGATCTCGGGAGGCACCCGTTTTGGGACGGCGTTCATCGCGATGACGCTGGGGTTCGCGGTCGTCGCGGCGTTCGTCTACCTCTCCTGGCTGCTCGACCGTACCGATCTGCTGTGGCCGCCGTTTCTTCTTGCCATTGGCTTTGCGTCGGGGATCTCGCTTTCTGGTCACGATGCAGTCGACCCAGGGTCGTTCTGGGCGACCGAGCTCGCCGATTGGGTTCACCTCGTGGCGGCGTCACTGTGGGTGGGTGGCCTGCTTGCGCTCGTGCTTGCGGTCTGGCCCGCAGGCGCTGCGCTGCGCGTTGCCGGGTTCGTGCGCTTTTCGCGGCTCGCGGTGTGGCTCGTCGCGATCACGCTCGGCGCCGGCACCTACCTCGCCATCGTCCGCCTTCCGCACCTGCATGACCTGTGGCGAACCGGGTACGGCCAGACGCTGATCGTGAAGCTCTCACTCGTTTCGGTCGCGCTGTTTCTTGGCGCCGCCCACCACTTCGTCGTTCGCCCGCGACTTGAGCGGGCGGGGGACACGTTCCTTGCGCGGGCCGGAAGGAGTCTCGCTGCCGAACTCGCGGTCGCAGTCGCTGTGCTGCTTGTTGCGGCAGTTCTCACCGATTCGAAGCCGCCGATTCCGCCCGGTTCGATTCCAAACGCCGCCGCCGCAGTACCCCGCTGATGGGCGCGCAGACCTCGCGGCGGACGGTGGTCACGTCCGGCGCGAGCGATACCGTCACCCTCCCTTGAGCACCGCAGGCGACGACATCGAGAGAGTTCCCGCAGACGCGATCGCGATCCTCGATCACGGCTTCGTCCGCCTCGACGCGTCGATGGCCGACGATCTCTCCGTGGTCAACGGTGCGCGCGTGTCGTTTGCGCGTCGCAAGGATGAACTCGACGACTCCGACGCCGGTCTCGTCAAATTCCTGATGCGTGATCGTCACGGCTCGCCGTTCGAGCACAACGCCTTTCGGTTCCACATCCGCTGCCCGATCTTCGTTGCGCGCGAGTGGTTCCGGCATCGCATCGGTTCGTTCAATGAATTCAGCATGCGCTACGCAAAGGCGACCGACGACTTCTACGTCCCCGCTGCCTCCGACGTCCGCACGCAGGTCGGTAAGCCTGGTGCCTACAGCTTCGAACCGGTGGATGCGGCTCTCGCCGAACACACGCGCGACGCGCTCACCGAGGCCTACGAGCGCGCCTACGCAACGTACGAGGAGCTCGTCGAGGCCGGTGTCGCGCGCGAACTCGCACGCGCCGTCATGCCGGTGGGCGCCTACACCCAGTTCTATTGGACGGTCAACGCTCGGGCACTCATGAACTTCGTGTCGCTCCGCAATGCGGAGTTTGCGCAGCTTGAGATCCGTCGTTACGCCGAGGCGGTCGAGTCGTTCTTCTCCGAGAAGATGCCGATCACGTACGCGGCGTTCGTCGAAAACAACCGCACCGCTCCGTAACGGCAGCGAACGGGCTGATTTACGCCCGCAGCGGTTTGTGAGAATCCTAAGAACTTTCTAAGAGCGGGCATCTTCCGCGTGTTCAAGCCGTTTGAACCTATGAACGACTTGACGGTTCTCGCAATCCAAAGAGCCGCTTACGCACGAAGAAGGAGCAGATGACCAATATCGCCCACATCGACGCCCTCGACGACGACGGCGTCCTCAACGGCAGTGATGACTTCGTGGAGACGCTCCCCGTCTCTTCTCTCGGTGCGCTCGGGTTGGACGTCGTGCTTGACGAAGACGACGAAGCTGGCCTCGACGCCGAGCTTGATGAGGAGTTCGACCTCGATCTTTCGACCGACACGGCCCTCACAACAGATTCGCTCCAGATGTTTCTCAACGAGGCTGGCCGCTTCCCGTTGCTTACTGCTGCGGAAGAGGTCGAGCTTGCCAAGCGCATCGAGCGCGGTGACATGGCGGCGAAGGAGCGGATGATCAACTCCAACCTCCGCCTGGTCGTGTCGATCGCCCGCCGGTATCAGACCCAGGGCATCACGCTCGGCGATCTGATCCAGGAGGGTGTGATCGGCCTGATTCGTGCCACTGAGAAGTTCGATTGGCGCAAGGGCTTCAAGTTCTCGACGTACGCGACATGGTGGATTCGTCAGGCCGTGCAGCGTGGTGTCGCGAACAAGTCGCGCACGATCCGCATTCCGGTGCATGTCGTCGAGCGTGAGCAGAAGGTGTCGCGCGCAGAGCGCGAGCTCTTCGCGCAGCTCGGCCACACCCCGACCGATGAGGAAGTCGCGCAGCACGCGAAGATTCCCCTCGCACAGGTTCTTGAAGTGCGTGAGGCTGCACGTGCAGTTGCGTCGACCGACGCGCCGATCGGTGCTGATGGCGACGGAAGCTTCGGCGATCTCTTCGCGGCGGCCGGTCCGGCCACCGAGGATGAGGTTGACCAGACCCTCCGTGGCGACGCTGTCCGTCGCGCGGTTGCCAAGCTCCCCGAGCGTCAGCGTGACGTGATCTCGCTTCGCTTCGGTCTCGTCGGCGAAGGCCCGACGTCGCTTGAGCAGATCGGCAAGCAGCTCGGCATCACGCGCGAGCGGGTGCGTCAGATCGAGGCGGACGCCCTCCGGCGCCTCGCCGAGTCGGACGACATCGCCGACGCCGCATAGTTCGAACTTCAGCTGTTGGTCCCGTCGTACTGCGGATCACACGGAGCGCCGCCGTCCCGGGCGGCGCTCCATTTCTTTTCTGGGAGCCGGCACGACCCGGCCGCGAAAAGCGGCGCGCTGGTTGCCCTTCTGCGCCGCCGACGCGATGCGCCCTAGGTCTTCACCTTCAGCGACTCGCCGACGCGTTAGAGCGGTGGAGAGGCGCTCCTGCGGCTATCCGGGTCTGGCGGCCTTCTGGACGGAAGACCGAGGTGCGGATCGTGGCCGGTCGTGGCCTCGTGCCGGGTCCGTCGCCGTCCCCTTGAGGCAGGCGCTCTAGGTGGTGCGCATGACGACGTGACCAGGCCACACAAGGCCCTGGTTCGCCGGATCAACCGCGGTCACGACCCAGTGCGAGTTCTTGTCGACCGCGTACGGCACGGTGAACTGCACCGTTGTCGTACCCGACGTGACGCGGAACCCACCACATGGGATCGATGGCTTGCCGCCCTGGGTGAGGAAGAGCTCGTAGTAGGCGGCGGCGTTCGAAAGCTTCGGTAGGCCCGACACGCTGAGCTGAAGCGGGAGGTTCCCGCTCGGGTCAACCGAACCGACGCGCACTGATGCAAGCGCGTTCTGGTCGCCCGTCATCGCGACAACACGGATGGGGGAGAGACCTGAGCCGTTGTTCCCCGTGAGGTAGCCAGCGCCGAAGGCCGCTGTTGCGATCGCTGCCGCGAACGCGAGCAGCGCGGTGGCGCGGCGGCGACGGGAGCTGATCGCGATCACATTCGACCCGTTCTCGCTTGCGGGCGCGGTGACTTCAACGAGCTCGACCGTCGCGGGAGACGGTACGGCTGCGAGCGTGCGCGGTGCGCGCGAGAGCTCGAGCGGAAGATCAGCAGGCGGGCCGGCCGCAACCAGAAGGTCGTGGACATGGCGCAGGCGGCCGATCTCGTCGGCGTCAAGCCCAGACAGATCAATGATGTCTTCGAACTCGTGGCTCATGTGAGCTCACCCTCCAAGATCTCTGCGAGACGGGAGAGCGCACTCCGCGTCCGCGTCTTCACAGTACCGAGCGGAATCCCAAGTGTCTCGGCAATTTCGCTCTGGGACAGTTCGCTCCAATAGGCAAGTGCAAGCACCTCGCGCTCGCGCTCGGGGATCTGCTCGAGCGCGAGGTGGACTCGCCATTGCGTCCAAGACACTTCGGCACGGTCGTCGGGTCCGGCCTCCATTGAGAGTTCGTCGGGCACATCGACTGGGGGTTCGGTGCGCGCGCGCGTGCGATCAACGATCGCGTTGCGTGCGACGCCGTACACCCAGGGTGCCCCTGGGCCGCGGTCGCGCTGATACGTGCGCGCCGAGCGCCAGATCGAGACGAAGGTCTCCTGGACTGCGTCCTCTGCTCTCCCGCGATCACCGAGGCGCCGCAACGCGAGCCCAAAAACAGGGCGCGCGTAGCGCTCGTACAGCGCCTCGAACGCCGAGCGGTCTCCCGCACCGGTCCGTTCGATCAGTTCGGCATCGCTGTGCACGAATGCCATCCTAGGGATTGCGAGAGCTACTGCCATCACCCGTTCATTCGGGTCGAACAGCCAAATCGGATTGCTCGACCTTCCCGAAGTGCGGTAAACAGGGTGGCGATGGGGCCCCGAGCGCGATGCCCGGAGCCCCGAAGGCCAATCAGACTGCTGCTGCGTACCGGCGTGCGACTTCGTCCCAGTTGACGACGTCCCACCACGCGCCCAGGTAATCCGGGCGACGGTTCTGGTACTTCAGGTAGTACGCGTGCTCCCAGACGTCGATGCCGAGGATCGGCGTCTTGCCTTCCATCAGGGGGTTGTCCTGATTCGGGGTCGACACGATCTTCAGCTCTGCGTTGTCGACGATCAGCCACGTCCAGCCGGAGCCGAAGCGCTTCACGCCAGCATCGTTGATCTGCGCCTTGAGCTGATCGGGGTCGCCGAACGCGCGGCCGATAGCGGCCTCGAGTTCACCCGACGGGTCGCCGCCGCCGCGAGGCTGCATGATCGACCAGAACAGCGAATGGTTGTAGTGGCCGCCACCGTTATTGCGGACGGCCATGCGCTTCTCCTCGGGGATCTGATCCAAGTTCTGGACGATGTCCTCGATCGACCGGTCGGCCCATTCGGTGCCGGCCAGCGCGTTGTTCAGGTTGTCCACATAGGCCTGGTGGTGCTTGCCGTGGTGGATCCGCATCGTCTGCTCATCGATCGTCGGCTCGAGAGCGTCGTAGTCGTAGGGCAGCGCGGGAAGCTCGTGTGGCATCTCTGTCTCATCTCTCCTTGGGTGGTGCCGGACACCTGTCAGGATATGCTCAGCGCGCCCCGTGCAGTGGCCGAAAGCCTGAATCCACAAACTCGTTACATGCACGCCCTCGCACTCTTTCTTTCATGAACTTCGTCGCCCTCGTCATCCTCGGTTACCTCCTCGGGTCGTGCCCGTGGGGTGTGTGGATCGTGAAGCTCGTCCGCGGTGAGGACATTCGCAAGGTGGGGAGCGGAAATATCGGCGCGACCAACGTGTGGCGAATGTACGGGCGTTGGCTGGGAATCCCGGTCGTCAGCCTCGATCTGCTGAAAGGTTTCGTGCCGGCGTTGCTCGGGGTGCTGCTCGTATCACCGCTCTGCGGAATCGTTGCCGGAGTTGCAGCGATGGTCGGTCATTGGCGCCCCCTCTTCCTCAAGTTCGCGAAGGGCGGCAAGATCGTCGCGACCGGCGGCGGTGTCTTCTTCGGTGTCGCGCCGTGGGTAGGGGCTGTTGCGTTGATCGTCTGGATCGTCGTCTTCCTCGTATCGCGCTACGCCTCGCTCGGTTCGATCCTTGCCGCACTGTCGCTGCCCGTCACGGCGTTCGCGTTCGGGTACGCACCGTCGGTGATCGTCCTGTCGTTTGGTGTCATGGCTGGGGTGCTGTATCTCCACCGGGTGAACATCGCTCGACTTCGCAACGGCACCGAATCGCGCTTCTCCTTTCGACGCACCGCGCGCGCCTAAGGGTCTCGATGGACGACGCAGCCTTCGCCCGGCTTGTGTCGCTCGCCTGCCACGACCTCCGTACGCCGCTCGCAACCATCGTTGGCTTTGCGCGAACCCTTGCTCGCACGGCTGAGCTGGACGCCCAGTCGGCACGCTGGGTTGGGTTGATCGACGGTGCCGCCCACGAGCTCGATGATCTGATCGACGTTCTCTCGATCGCCGCGCGCATCGAACGCGGAGAGTACGACCCGCCTCGCGTTGCGATCCCGATCGCCACCCTCGTCGAGGCCGGTACGCCCGAAGGGGACGTGCTTGTTGACGAGTCTGCGGTTGGGACGGCGCTCTCGGCGCTTCTCCGGGCCGCCGAGCGGCACGGGAAGGCGACGACGCCAACCTGGCGTGCCGATGGCAGAGAGCTTCTCCTAGGCCCGCTCGCTCCTCAAGCGGCGCTGGTCGTGTCGGGGTCCGACGAGCGTGACCTCGGTGCCCTGATTGGGCTGCTTGTGCTTCGCAGTTTCGGTGCGACCGTCGCGCTCGCCGGCGACGACCTCGCAGTTGCGTTCCCCGCCTAGTCGGGCGCGCTAGCGCGTTAGGCGGTTGCGCGCTCTGAGCGCTCGCCCGGCTCGTAGCATGGGCGACAGCGCGCCTCGTACGAGTCAAGCGCACCGATCTGGACCGTTGCGCCGTCGAACGAGGCTGGGCGACCGTCAACGAGTCGCTGGGTGAGCGTGGCCGGGCCGCCGCAGCGGTGGCAGACAGCCTCGAGCTTGTCGACGAAGTCGGCGACACAGAGGAGCGTTGGCATCGAGCCAAAGGGCTGGGCCCGGAAGTCTTGTGCAAGGCCTGCCGCAACAACGCGGGCGCCAAGCGCAATCAGCGATTCGATCGCGTCGACGATCCCATCGTCGAAGAACTGCACTTCGTCGATACCCACCGCGTCGTACCCCGCTGCCAGGCGCAGGACATCGGCGCTCGAACCGGCCGAGACCGCTCGCATCTTCGACCCAGCGTGTGAAACGACGTGACCAACGTCGTAGCGATTGTCGACGGCGGGCTTCACGATCAGTGCGCGCTGCCCGGCGATCTCCGCTCGGCGAAGGCGTCGAATCAGCTCCTCGCTCTTGCCGCTGAACATCGGTCCGCAGACCACTTCGAGCCAGCCACCGCGGTTTGGATGCGTCCGAATCATGCCGCGCAACGCTAGCGCGGCCACCAGACGTACACATTCGTCTGCTTGCGCACGAAGCCGAGGCGCCGATAGAGCCGGTTCGCCGCCTCGCGGTACGGCATCGACGTCAACTCGACCATGCGCACGCCCATGTCGCTCGCCCTGTCCATCCCAGCCTTCGTGAGCGTCTCGCCGAGACCCTGACCTCGCGCGGAGTGGTCGACGATGACGTCTTCGATCCGCGCCTTCAAGCCAGAGGAGACGCGGTAGGTGACGAGGGTGAGCGTCCCGATGATCAGCCCCTCATCGTTTCGTGCCACGAGCAGTGTTTGGCCGCGAACGACGTCAGCCAGCTGCTCCAGCGTGGGTGGGGTGCGCGCCTCGGAGAGCTGCGGTAGCAGCCGTTCAATCGCTTCAACGAGCTCAGGGGTTGCTTCGGTGACCTGTTCGATCGTCATTTGAGGAGCCGGGAGAGCCGACGGTCTTTTAGCGTACGTCCATCGGTCTGACAGCTGGGGCAGTAGTAGATCGTGTGCTCCTCGAAGTCGACCCGGGCGATCGGTGTTCCGCACACATGGCATGGGAGACCAAGCCGATCGTGCACGCGGTAGGTGGCGTCGTCGTCCTTGCCTGCCAGTCGCAGTTCGAGCCCCCGGTGGAGCTCGTCATGGATCGCGCGGGAAAGCCGTTCGATCTCATTGGGATCGAGCTGGGTCGAAAGCGCGTAGGGCGAAAGACAGGCTGCATGAAGGATCTCGTTCGCCCACGCGCGCCCAATGCCTGCCACGAGCCGTTGATCGCGAAGGAGTGAGTGCAGGCGGCGCGACTCGTTGGTGAGGATCGTTGCGAGCGTTTCGGCGTCGAGCGTGTCGGCCTCGGGCCCGAGGTGCGCGACCTCAGCGGCGGCTGACTCGGGTGTCAGGAGCCACACGCCCGCGCGCTTCTTCGACCCACCCTCCGTGAGGTACAGCTCGCCAGCATCTTCGAAGCGGAGTCGAAACTGCGGACTCTTCGGCGTCTTCGCGCCTGGGGCGGCGTACTTCAGGCGCCCTGCGCTCATCAGGTGCACGAGCAACACGAGTTCGCCGTCACGTGTCGGAAGCAGAAAGCGCTTTGCCCGCCGTTGGACGCCCGCGAATTGGCGGCCAACAAGTGCCGCGAGGGGTGGGTCGAAGGTCTTCAGCGTTGCGATGTGGGCGGGGCCCGCCTGGGCGATCGGACTCCGTGCGACATCCGCATCAAGGAGACGCGCCCAGGCTTCAACTTCGGGGAACTCAGGCATCGCAGAGAAGATCGTAGGTCGTCACGGCATCCCGTCACGGCATCCCGTCAAGACGGGGGCGTCCTGCGGGCTTACTTGGCGGTGAAGGTGCCGGTGGAGGTCGCCGTTCCACCCGGGGTGGTGACGGAGATCGTTCCGGTCTTCGCGCTTGTCGGTGACTTCACCGAGACGGACGTCGCGGTCGATGGGGTTGGTGTTGCGGCGACGCCGCCGAAGCTCACCGATGTCGCACCACTCAGGTTCGTGCCGGTAATCGTTACGACCGTTGCCGCGACACCCGTCGTGGGCGTGAAGCTCGTGATCGTCGGCGCGGCGATGAAGGTGAAGGTTGCGGTGCTCGTCGCGGTGCCGCCGGGCGTCGTGACAGAGATCGTCCCGGTCTTCGCACCCGTCGGAACCTTCACGGTAACGCTCGTTGCTGCGACGGTTGCCGGGGTTGCGGCGACGCCACCGAAGCTCACGGACGTCGCGCCGGTGAGGTTCGTACCGGTGATCGTGACGGTTGCGCCCGCGCCCGCGGAGGTTGGCGTGAAGCTCGTGATCGCCGGCGGTGTGACGACCGAAAAGGTGGCCGAGCTTGTGGCCGTGCCTCCCGTTGTCGTGACCGAGACGGTGCCGCTCGTCGCGCCGGTGGGAACCTTGACCGTAACGGTCGTCGCCGTCGTTGCGGTCGGCGTCGCCGAGGTGCCGTTGAACTTGACGGCGGTTGCGCCAGTGAGGTTGGTGCCGGTGATCGTCACGGCGGTGCCAACGATGCCCGAGGTCGGTGTGAAGCTTGTGATCGTCGGTGCGGCGACGACGGTGAAGCTCGTGGCTGATGTTGCTGTTCCGACGGGGGTCGTCACGGCGATCGTCCCGGTGGTCGCGCCGGTTGGAACCTTCGCGAGGATGCGCGTGGCGGAGCTCGACGTGATCGTTGCCGCGATGCCGTTGAACTTGACCGACGTTGCCGGCGAGAGGCTTGAGCCCGAGATCGTGACGACGGTGCCGACATTGCCTGAGGTCGGCGAGAGGCTCGCGATCGCTGGCGGGAGCGAGACGCTAAAGGAGGTTGTGCTCGTCGCGGTTCCACCCGAGGTAGTGACCGACACGAGGCCGCTCTTTGCGCCGGTCGGCACCTTGACGGTGACCGAGGTGGCGGTCGTGGCGGTCGGTGTCGCCGCGACGCCGTTGAACTTAACGGCGGTTGCGCCGGTGAGGTTCGTGCCGGTGAGCGTGACCGTCGTGCCGACTGGTCATGACGTCGGCGTGAAGTTCGTGAGGGTCGGTGCAAGCGAGGTTGGTGGCGTGCCGACGGTGAAGCTCGATGAGCTTACGGCAGTGCCTGCGGGTGTCACAACCGTTACGAGGCCGGTCGTCGCGCCTGTGGGAACGGTCACGGTGACCGAGCTCGCCGAGGTTGCAGTTGGCGTTGCTGCGGTTGTGTTGAATTTCACGGCGGTTGCGCCCGCGAGGTTCGCACCACTGATTGTGACGGCGGTGCCGACTGCGCCCGAAAGCGGCGAGAAGCCTGTGATGATCGGCGCTGTAGCGCTGTAGGCGAGCACGCAGCTCGACGATGCGTTGCTCCATTCCTGCTGCAGGTAGTACTTGCCGGTGCCGATCGTCTGGTTGTACTGCGCGCCAGCTGCGCCGCCCAAGGCCGTGCCGTAGTTGGCGTAACACTTGTCGGCGATTTCGTTGCCGGACGGGTCGTACCAGGCGTTTCCGTCGGGATCAGTGATCGTCTCGACGTGTTCATGCACCGCAAGGTTGATGCCAGCGTCTGCCCAGTCGGCGTTCGGATGCTGACCGCCGTTGTCGCACGCAGTGCTTGAGCCGCCGACGCCCGAGGCGTCGGGATACGGGATGGTCGCGTAGAGGACGTCGTTGCCGTTCGCGTCGCGATAATCCGAGTGATACGAGCAGTACGCGGTGTAGGCGCACTGCGTCGACGCGGTGTTGTAACAGGAGCCGATTCCGCGAGGCAGGAACACCATGAACACCGACGAGCCACCGACTGGCCATGCTTTTGCCGCGATGTCGCGAGCAACGGCGGCCTGAATGTCGGCGTCGGTCACGCAGGTTGTGACCGTGAGCGGCGTGCCGGCGTACTGCGCCGAGCAGGTGTTCACGAAGGCAGTTGTGTCAACGAAAGCTCCACCAAAGGTCGAGGCATTACTGATCGGGGTGTTGACCGTGCCCGATGTTGAGTAGTACTGCGTTGTCGCGGCGTAGACGTTTGTTGCGGCGTTCTTCGCGGCCGCAAGGTTCGTGAAGAATCCGTTGACGATGCTCTGGTAGTTCGTGCTCCACGACGAGCCGGTCGGCGCGAGGTAGATCGCATAGACCGTGTTCGTCGTCATCACGGGCCCACCCGCATAGGCAAGGTTCGGCGCGGTTGTTGTCGTCGCGGTCGACGCTGCCTTATTGGGGGTCGAGACGGCCGGAACCGACGTGGTGATCTTCGCCGACGGAGTCCCCTTGACGGGCACGATTCCGAGCGGTCCACTCACAGACGGTGCGGGCGAGAAGAACGGAACCGATATGTGCCCGCGCGCAGGTTCAACGATGCCGTGCTGCTTGGCTCCCGCGGCGGTACCCGCTACCGTCAGGGCAAGCGCAAGCCCAACACCAGTAAGGCGAAGGGCCGTACGCGAGCGCGCAAAGACAAAGATGTGCCGCAATGACATCGCTTCGACCTTACCGACTACCCGTGTAGGAGATTGGTGAGGATTCGGTATGTACGCACCTAACCCCGAAAAAGTCGATGTAAGGGTTTGGCTCTAACCCCGGTAGTAGTAGGCGACAATGCTGTCTTGGCTGAAAAACCGCAACCGGGATCTTGAGCGCGCGCTTCGTGCGGCGCGGCCGGCACCACGTGAGGAACTCGTTGAGTCTCTCGCGCGACGTCTTGCTGCGATCTCCCCGCCGGCCGGACGAGTCCGTCCTGCGCGCGCCCGGGTCAGTCTTGCGGTGGCAGTCACCGGCATCGTCGCGTTCGCGGCGCTGGGTGGCTTCAGCTATGCCGCCCACGCCGCGAACGCTGTTGTTAACACCGTCTCGAACACGCTGACCAGCACCTCGAGCTCAAGCAGCTCGAGTTCGTCGTCGTCGAGCAACTCGTACAGCCACAGCGACGGCGAGGACGATTCGCCGGGTGACGATCAGTACGAGAACAAGGAGGCGATCTGCCATGAGACCGGCTCCTCTTCCTATCCTTGGGTGCTCGTGTACGCCAGCGCATCGGCGATTCCGGCTCACCAGGCGCATGGCGACCTGATTCCGGCGCCCCCGAGCGGTTGTCCGACAAGCGGCAACCCGCACCCGGGTCACGGGGTTCCGTGGGTCGCGCTGATGCCGACACCGCATTCGCCGTACACCGACGAGACAGAGACGGTTGTTGCGACGGTCTACAACGACCATAACCCGACCGTGCGCCTTACCTGGGTTTGGCGCATCAACGGCACGGTTGTGCGCACCGACACGAAGATCACGGCGACGTCGGAGAGCATCAACCTCCCCGACTATCACGCGCACCCGAACGATTCGATCACCATCGAAGTGACGCCCACGGACGGTTCGGTAACCGGCCCGACCGCTGTCACCGGTGTGGTTGTCCAGGATTACCGCCCGGTTGCGACCGTCACGATCGCGCCGACCACGCCTGGCACGAACGACATCGTGACCGCCACGGCGAGCGCAACCGACGCTGACGGCGACCCGACGACGCTGACCTACCAGTGGTTCAAGAACGGTGTAGCGATCCCGGGTCAGACCGGCACGACCCTGAATCTCGCAACGCCGGGTAACGGCGATCACGGCGACGTCATCACCTGCCAGGTTGTCGCGTTCGACGGCTTCAAGCACAGCGCGATTGCGACCTCCAACACTGCGACAGTCGCGAACCACGCGCCGACGGCCACCGTTCTACTGAGCGGCACGGCAATTACGGGCAGCACGGTTACGGCGACCGCGACGAAGGCTGACGTCGATTCCGACCCGGTCACGCTCACCTACGTCTGGAAGGTCAACTCGACCGTCGTCAAGACGACGACCGCTTCCGGCTCGCTCACCGACACGCTGACGCTGCCGACCGTCCATCACGGCGACACGATCACGGTCACGGTCACGCCCAACGACGGCATCATCGACGGCTCGCCTGCGGTTGCCACGAAGCTTGTTTCGAACCAGGCCCCGATTGTCTCGTCGGTTGTGATCACGCCGACATCGCCGAGGACGAATGATCTGCTCACCGCAACGGTCGTCTCGTCCGATCCTGACGCCGACACGGTCACCTACACCTACCAGTGGTTCAAGAACGGTGTTGCGATCTCGGGCGCGACTGGCTCGACGCTGAACCTCGCCACGGCCGGTAACGGCGACAAGGGCGACATCATCACCGTCAAGGTCACTCCGAACGACGGCACCGTCAATGGCGCCCAGTTCACCTCGCCGGCAGTCACGGTTCTCGACACCGCACCGGTGATCACCACGGTCACGATTCCGTCGGCGCCGTACACCAACGACACGCTCACGGCCACGGTCGCCTCGCACGACGTCGATGGCGACCCGGTCACCTACACCTACCAGTGGTTCAAGAACGGCACCGCGATCTCGGGCGCCACTGGCTCGACGCTGAACCTCGCCACCGCCGGCAACGGCGATCGTGGTGACCAGATCACGGTCAAGGTCACCCCGAACGACGGCACGCTCTCGGGTACGCA
>CAIWTI010000251.1 GCA_903915545.1 uncultured Actinomycetes bacterium
CCGCTGCGATGCGGAAGGCTGGTGCTTAGTCATGGCTGATCTTTTGAATGAGGTCACTTCGAAGGAGTTCGGCCGTAAGTCGTTCCTTAAGGGCACTGGTGCTCTTGTTGTGACGATGGGTGTCGCGGGTGCTGCGACGGCGGCGGCGACGTCGGCGGATGTCTCGCCGTACGCGTCTCCTGGCCCGCTGCAGCAGGACGCGATCGACTCATGGCTGATCATCCACGCCGATAACACCGCTTCGGTGAAGCTCGGCAAGGTCGAGCTTGGCCAGGGCACCGGTACCGGCCTGCTCATGCTCGCCGCCGAAGAGCTGTCGATGGACATGTCGCAGATGCGCGCGATCACCAACGACACCGCGGTCACCCCGAACCAGGGCTCGACCTCCGGCTCGAACGGCATGAAGACCGGTGGTAAGCAGACTCGTGCCGCTTCGGCCGCTGCTGCTGCCGCTCTGCTCCAGCTCGCCGCAACGAACCTCGGTGCTGACAAGAGCACGCTGACGGTCAAGAGCGGTGTTGTTACGGCCCCGAACGGCAAGTCCGTCACGTACGGCGCGCTGATCGGCGACAAGCTGTTCAACGTCACGGTTGATGCGGCGTACAAGCTCACCCCGACGACGGCAGTCCCGCCGGCGCCTGGTGCGGGCCTCCCGGCAGCGTTCCCCGGTCTGACCAAGGCCGTTTCGAAGTACACGATCGTCGGTACGAGCCCGCAGCGCCTCGACATTCCGTCGAAGGTCAACGGCTCCTACACCTACGTGCATAACGTTCGTGTTCCGGGGATGCTTCATGGTCGTGTGGTTCGTCCGCGCGGTCAGGCGGCATACGGCTGGACGTACGACGTCGTCTCGGTTGATCCGAGCTCGATCTCGCACATCCCGGGCGCACAGGTCATCCGCAAGGGCAACTTCCTGGGTGTCGTCGCTCCGAACGAGTACGACGCGATCCAGGCCGCCTCTGCACTCAAGGTGACGTTCGCCGAGCCCCCAACCATCTCGTCGGCAGGCGATCTGTGGAAGCAGATGCGTGCCCATGACGCAGCTGGTCTGGCCCCGGCCAAGTACACGGTGAACACGGGTAACTTCGACACGGCCTTCGCATCGGCAGCGGTCAAGGTCTCACAGACCTACGCGATGCCGTACCAGGGTCACAACCCGATTGGCCCGACGTGTGCAGTTGCAGACGTCACCGCCAACGGTGCCCGCATCTTCACCAACCACCAGAACGTCTACAGCGTCCGCACGGGCCTGCAGACCGTCCTCGGCATGCCGATGAGCCAGATCCGCGTCACGTACGTGGAAGGCGGCTCGGTGTTCGGCACCAACCCGCAGGGCGACGTCGTCTACGCGGCTGCGATCATGTCGCAGATCGCTGGCAAGCCGGTGCGCATGCAGTTCATGCGCTGGGATGAGCACGGCTGGGACAACTACGGCCCCGCCGAGCTCATGGACATCCGCGGTGCGGCCGACGCGGCCGGGAACATCACGGGTACCGAGTACACGCAGTTCGGTATCCCTGGGTTCACGACCATTCCGGCGAGCCACATGGCGGGTGCCGAGACGATCGTCATCTCGACGACCGCCAACGGTGATGCCAACAACAGCGGTACCCAGTACGCGATCCCGAACCGCCGCGTCGTCACCAAGACGCTGCCGCTCGCGAACAACTACTTCAAGACCGCTGCGCTCCGTGCACCGCAGGCGCTCCACTCGGCCTGGGGTTACGAGCAGATGATCGATGAGCTCGCGTACGCCGCCAAGATGGATCCGGCTGCGTTCCGTCTCAAGAACATCGCTTCGCTCGATCGGGAGCTCGCTCTCGGTCTCACGACGCTGACCTTCAACCGCTGGAAGGCGGCACTGGTCGACGTCATGGCGAGGGCGAACTGGCAGGCCAAGGTCGCCAACTCGGTGACTCAGACAGGTGACGTCCGGAAGGGTCGCGGCATTGCGCTCGGCACCTTCACCGGCACCCAGGCCGCAGCTGTCGTCGATATCGAGGTCAGCATCAAGACCGGCAAGATCCTGGCGAAGGAAGTCTGGGTCTCGCAGGACAACGGCATCTCGATGTACCTCGACGGTGGCGTCAACAACTCGCTCGGCGCCGTGACGCAGGGCGTCAGCCGTGCCCTCTGGGAGGGTGTGAACTTCAACAACAAGTACGTGACCGGTCTCGACTGGGTCACCTACCCGATGCTGCGGTTCAAGGATCACCCCAAGGTGCACATGAACGTCCTTCAGCGCTACGACATCCCGGATGTCCAGACGGCGACCCTCGGTTCCAACGGGGCGTCCACGGCGAACGGCATTGTCGAGCGTGACGGGATCTACGCCGGCGGTTCCGGCGAGCCGGCACTTGCGCCGGTCGCTGCTGCCATCGGTAACGCGTTCTTCGATGCAACTGGTGTCCGGCTCCGCGAGGCGCCGATGACCCCGTCCCGTGTTCGGGCTGCACTGAAGGCCGCAGGGATGTAGCACGCGATACTCGCGTGTGGTGTTCAGCGAGGGGCCTCCAAGTGAGGCCCCTCGCTGTTTAAGCCATTTGCAGCCCGAGATAACTAGTCGCCAGGAGACTAGAGTCGGGCTTGCGCACGCGGGTTGCAGGGCGTATAACGCGGTGTGGCAAGGTGGTACCACCTTGCGATTCCAGAGCTGCTCTCGCGCCCTCGCCCCGGCCCTTCTACGAATGGCTCGCGGTGGAATGCGAGAGATTTGCCTCGCCAGAAACGAGGAGGGAATAGATGGCAAGTACGTTGCGGATCAAGGTGAATGGGGTGTCGCACTCGGTGACGGCGTCTCAGGACACTCCGCTTTTGTATGTCCTGCATAATGAGTTGCATCTCCA
>CAIWTI010000252.1 GCA_903915545.1 uncultured Actinomycetes bacterium
ACGCTGCGATCGCCGCCGGCGAAAAATCTATAGCGGACTGGCAGATCGTCGAAATTTTTCGCGAGCGTGGCGCCGATTTCCGCTCGCAGCAGCAGCCGCCAGTGGGGCGCGATGCGGAAGTGCCAGTCGTCGAGCAGGTGGAACCGCAGGAAGCTTGAGCCGGAGCCGAGTGCCGTGGTCGAGCCGAGGACCTCTGCGTAAAAGCCGGGCGCCACGTTGCTTGACGCGAGCTCCCCGGTGTACGCAGGCGGCACCGGAGCGAGGCTCACGCCCGGGACCACGAGCGTGTCACGCGTCGCCAGGCCGCCCGCAATGGACTCCGTGCGCGACAGATCAACGAAAGCCACGCGCTGCCAGCTGCTGTAGATATGCGTGGTACTCGGCTTAATTTCAAAGGTCTTTACGTGTGCGTCGGCCAGTACCGCGTTGGTGGCGGTCAGATCGAACTGCAGCTTCTCAAGCGCCGGGTCTCCGATCGGAACGACGTAGGTCGCATGGAGCTGTTGATTCGTCTCGGCGAGATCCGCTTGGAGACGTGACCGATGTCCCTCGCTGTTGATGAGCCGGTCGTTCCAGGTGAGGCGCAGTCGTGGCCCGAACTCACTGTCATAGCCAACGCCGACGGTGTATCGCTGTCGCTTATTGCGGCGCGCATCAATCCGTACCGGCACGGTCAGTGTCACCGGATCGCGGTCGCCGGGCAGTACCTCGACGATCCGGAAATACTGGGTGTCGTCGAGAGCGAACTGCGTCCTTAGTAGTGCCGTTGAATCAAACCAGTCGCCCTGCTTGAAACGAAGGAAGCGTTGGACGAAGTCTTTGTCGACTGCGTCTTGTTCGATTTCGACCAGGCCGAAGCGGTAACGTGGCCCAGTGTCGAGTATCAGGGTCGCGATTGCACTCAAGTGGGCCGGGTCGACGAGTAACTCGTTGGTTGTAAAGCGCGCATCCAGATACCCATTGGCTGTCGCGCGTTGCTGCAGGTCCCCTTTTAGTCGTTCATAGGCGCCATGGTCGAGCTGGCGGCCAACGATAAGTGGGCTCGCATCGATGAGCTCGCGCAGAAAAGTTTCGTCAGCGCCGGCACCGGCGATGGCGACGTTGACGGCGGTGATCTTGACTGGCTCGCCCACGGTCACCGAGAGCCGTGCGATCCAGTTGTGGCCGTCGGGCGTGAGTGAGGCCTCAACTTTTGGGTCGTAATAGCCAAACGGCTTCAGGGCATCCTCGATCTCTCCCTCCGCGCGGTTGAAGATGCGGTTGACCACGTCGCCCGACAGGTCGTCGAGCGTCGCGTAGCGCGCGAGGCTCAGATATGCGAGCACGTTGTCGCGGGCCGCCCCGCTCGGGTCGTCCACACCGGTCAGTTCAACTTTGATCGACGCAATGGCGGGCGCCGTGTGCTGCAGCAGCCCAAGGGCGAGTGCGAGCACTGCGGGTGCGCGCGCGTGACGGGGGGCGTTCATTGCGCAGTCGGTCCGAGCTCAAACCGCTGGATGCCGGTGACGCTGCCATCGG
>CAIWTI010000253.1 GCA_903915545.1 uncultured Actinomycetes bacterium
AACAAGAACGGGCAGATGAAGGCGCAGGTAGCGCATCCGTCTCTCGCTCGTGTACGGCGCTACCGTAGCAGCGAAAACCCCCCGGTGTGAGCGGATTTTGACCCTCGCAAGTTGCATAGGTCCGTCTCCACTCTGTTGCGAAAAAGGGTGATCTTGTTCGCTTCCCTTTGTGTTCGGCGTTCGAATGTGCCATCTTTACGTCCGCGGCGCGCTAGGCGCGCGTCGTTGTTTGACAACGCTCGGGGAAAGAGGAGGAGCATGCGTCAGTTCAAGGTTCGTCGGTTTGCGGCTGTCGGGGTCGCACTCTTGGCCGTTTGCGCGGTAATGGTGCCGGGCGCCCTCGCCAAGGGACACAAGACCGTGAAGGCCGCGGACGGCAACGTTGACCGGGGTTACGTCGTCTTCAATCAGTACTTCTGTGCTGATTGCCACACGCTGAAGGCCGCCGGCCCTACGGCGTATGGTCAGCTTGGCGTCAACCTGAATAAGGTCAAGGTTCCGGCAGCAACGGTTTCGGCAGTCGTCACGAACGGCCTGCCGGCAGCACTGCCGTTGTACCCGACCCAGATGACGGGTTACAAGAACGTCCTGACCGCCGATCAGATCGCCGACGTGTCGGCGTTCGTCGCTGCGTACTCAGGCGGCTACAAGACGTACACGCCGCCGGCAGCCGGCTAGTCCGGTCGTCCGACGAAAGTGTGAGAACGGCCCCGCATTGCGGGGCCGTTCTCGTTTAACGCGCGGAATAGAGCCGTCGGGGACGATCGATGACACTTCGACACCAACTCGCCCCGTTTTGTGGAACAGTATGGGTGTGCGGAAGTTGCTCCCCCTGCTTGCTCTCGTGTCGCTGCTGGCGCCTGCCGCTGCTGGCGCGTCGCATCACGGGACGGGCGAGACGTTGACCTTCCGGATTTTTCAGACCGCCACGATTCGTACGCCGGGCCCGCCTGCCGGTGACGCGGGCGATGTCTTTACGACGACGTTGATCCTCTACAACACCGCTGACCAGGTCGGCCGGAAGACGGGCGCGAATGTCGGGAACATGAAGTTCTCGTACACCCTCCAGGGCGCATGCTCGACCTCAGGCAGCGGCTGTAAGGGAACGGCTGACATCACGACGGTGTCGAAGCTCCCGGGCGGGACGATCACGGCGAGCAGCCCGAAGGTGCCGCTTTCGAAGACGCCGTACGTTGTGACGGTCACAGGCGGAACGGGCAGCTGGAAGGGTGTGAAGGGAACGATCCAGGTCGCCCCCGCCGGAGACGCCCTGAACATCTACAAGCTCGTCCTTCCCTAACTCGCTTAGGCGAAACGAAGGACGAATAGGGCGCCCCGGCCGGGTGGCTTCTGCGTGCGCTACATCCCGGTGACGAGTCCTACGATGTGCCCCTCGATGTCAGCGAAGAGCGCGATCGTGACCATCGGGAGTTCGGTGACGGGCATCACGACAGTGCCGCCAAGCTCGACGGCCTTGTCGAGCGTTGCCTGGATGTCTTCGGCGCCGACGTAGAACGTGACGTGGCCCGGGCCGCCCATGGAGTCGCCGATACCGCCGGCGATGCCTCCCTCCTGGCCGGAGACCATCGAGTAGTTCACCTCGGTGTTGTCGTGGATCTCCCAGCCGAAGAGCTTCTCGTAGTACGCGTTGAGGGCCGGGCGATCTTTGCCGGAGATCTCAAAGTGAATGACAGGGTGTGACATGTGGCGCTCCTTCGTGTTCCGAGGTTGATGTGGTTGGGGTGCTTAGTTCTGAAGCCACTCGTCGCGACCCGGGTCGCCGCCGGGGGCGGTCACGAGCAGGCGGGCGAGGTAGTGATCCCAGCCTCTTCCGTGCCCGTCGCCGAGCGAGGCTGGTAGATCGAAGTGGTGGAGGCGCAGGAGTGTGGTGTCACCGCGCGGCTCGAGCGTGATCTCAACCGTCGATGATCCAGGGGCAACCGTGACCTCGCGTCCAGGGACTTCTTCCCAACCCCACGTGAAGACGAAGCGGTTGGGCGGATCGAGCTCGACGATCTCTCCAATCGCCGTGTGGGTGGGGTTCACCACGCAGCGGTAGATCTCGCCGGGCGCCGACCCGACCTGGGCGGAGAGTCCCATCCAGCGCGTGAGCTTCTCTGGTTCGACGAGGTAGGCCCAGACCGTTTCTGGGCTCGCGTCGATCGTGATTTCGCGGGTAACCGCGACCGTTTCAGCCACGTTTTCCACGGGCGTCCTTCCTGTTGGTTTCGATTTCGCGCTTGAGCCGTTCGAGGCGCGTATCCCAGAAGCTCTGGAAGAACGCGCGAATCTCGTCGACCCGTGCTTCGTTTGCCGTGTAGAGCCGGCGCTTGCCGTCCCGACGCTCGGTCACGAGGTCTGCCTCCTTGAGGACGCCGAGGTGTTGTGAGACCGCAGGCCAGCTGATGTCGAACTGCGACGCAATCTCGCCCGCCGATAGCTCGGTGCCAAAGACGAGCCGGAGAATCTCTTGGCGTCGTGGTTCGGCAAGAGCTTTCAGTGCGGTCTGCATGGCCGTCATTGAAGCAGTGACTTAAATGAATGACAAGGGTTGTTTACGGCAATGACGCCAGTTCGGTGCTGGTCGTTAACGCGGGAGGGCGCCGAAGCGCCCTCCCGGTCGTCCCCTCTGTGGGATCTGTGCGATTAGCGGCGGAACGTGTTCGTCGTGCTCGACGAACCGCCAGGGCCACCATGACCGCCGGGGCCACCAGGGCCGCCAGGGCCGCCAGGGCCGCGCTCGCCAGCGGGCGGGCCGCTGTGCGTCACGATGTCGGCGACGTGGGCCTTGAGGCCAGCAATCATCGAGGTCTCCTGCGCCGCGGTCAGCTTGCCAGCGGCGACCGCCGAGTCGAGGTCGGTGGTGATAGCCGTGACGATCACGTCCTGGAGGCCGGCCGAGGTCTTGCCCTGGGCGACCGCGATGTCTGCGAGCGTCTTGCCCGACTGCAGCTGGGTCTTGATCTGCGCGTCGGTCAGGCCGAGGTAGGTCGCGACTGCGGCGGCGAACGGCGGCGTGCCGTGGTTGCCACCGGGGCCACCGTGGCCTGGGCCACCCGTGTTCGAGATGATGTCGGAGACGTGCGAGGTGAAGTCGGCGAGACGCGTCTGCTCCTGTGCCGAGGTGAGCTTGCCGGCCGCGACGTCAGCGTCGAGCGCCGAGGTCATTGCTGCAACGATCGCGTCCTTGAGGCCCGAGACCGACTTGCCCTGGGCGGTTGCGAGATCGGAGAGGCTCTTGCCGGCCTGAAGCTGCGTCTGGATCTGGCTGTCGGTGAGGCCGAGGTAGGCCGCGACGGCGGCTGCGAACGGCGGCGGGCCGGTCGGGCGGCCACCGTCACCGCCCTGCGAAGCGGTCTTCTTGGCGGCAGTGCCTGAGACGGCTGCGACGCCGCTTGCCGCGGCGGTGCCAGCCGAAACGATGAGGGCAGAAGTTGCGATTCCGGCGATCAGTTTGCGGTTCATGGGGAGTGCTCCTTGCGTGATGGGGGTGAGTGGTGCGCTGCGCCCTATCTCACAGGCCGTCTCCTAGAGCGGCCTTCACGCTTTCCAAGAGTTTCCTCAGAGCATCTGTGGAGTTCCCTAAGAGCCGCTTCTGCCAAACTGGTGCTCCCAGGGCGGTTAGCTCAGCTGGGAGAGCACCTGCCTTACAAGCAGGGGGTCACAGGTTCGAGCCCTGTACCGCCCATCCACGATCGTGTAACCTACAACCTAATGGTTGCAGATCAAGGAGCAGGCGCATGACCGTTTCGCGTATCGACAAGAACCCCGAGACCATGACGATGGTCATCACCGCGGAGTTCGAGGCACCCATCGCCGGCGTCTGGCGGCTGTGGGCAGACCCGCGGCTGCTTGAGCGCTGGTGGGGGCCGCCAGGATTCCCGGCGACCTTCGAGCAGCACGACCTCACACCCGGTGGGCAGATCACTTACTTCATGACCGGCCCCGACGGAGGCGATCGTTTCGACGGCACCTGGAACGTGGTCGAGGTTGAGGCGCTGAGGCGGCTCGTGATCGAGGACGCGATCGTCGACGATGACGGAACGCCGAGCGACGGCAACTCGATGACGCGCATGGAGATCGATTTCGAGGCGGTGGGCGCGACGACCCGGATGATCGTCACCACGTACTTCGACTCGATCGAGGGGATGGAACAGGCGATCGCGATGGGCGTGCTCGAGGGCATGAAGGCGTGCTTTGCCCAGATCGACGCATTGCTTCCCGAACTCGTCTAGCGCGGAGAGATCGTCCCCTCGGCGATCGCCCAGACCTCGGCCGCCCAGCGGCTCGCTGTCTCCTCGTGGGTTGCCGCGAGTGTCGTGGTGCCCGATTCCGCCGCCTCGGCGAGGTGCTCCCACACGGCGTCGTGGTGGGCTTGATCCTGGTGCGAGGTCGGCTCGTCGGCGAGCAGTAGGGCGGGCCGCAAGATCAATGCCCGGGCAATTGCGACGCGCTGCTGTTGCCCGATCGACGTCTCGGGCGGCGTCCGGTCGGCGAACTCACGCAGGTCGAGGGCGTCGAGGAGCTCCTCTGTCCGTGCTGGGTCGGTGATGCCTGCGAGCCGCTGCGGCAGCTCGATGTTCTCGCGCACGGTCAGCTCGGGAATCAACCCAAAGCGTTGCGGGATGTAGCTGAGCTGCGACCACGGCAGCTTGGCCGCATCGACCGCCTCTCCGCGCCACCGCAGCACCCCTCGATCGGCTGGCTGCAAGCCGGCGAGCAGTGTCAGGAGGGTTGATTTGCCGGACCCAGAGCGCCCAAGCAGCACGTTGATCGTTTGCTCGGCGAGGCTGAGGTCGATGTCGCGCACGGCGTGGATCTCCTCGCCTTCGCGGTGGAAGCTTTTCGCCAGGCCCTGCACGTCGAGCAGCACGGGCCGGTCGGCGGGCGCTGGCCGCTGCGGGGTCGCCTCCTCTGTTTCCGCGGCGTCGTCTTCGATCCGTCTCCCGCGCTCAAGGCGAATCACGTGATCGGCGATCTCGGTCACGTCATGGTCGTGTGTGGCAATCACGATCGCGACGCCTTGGGACGCGTGGCGACGGATCGCCTCAAGCAGCGGTACAGCCGAGGGGCGGTCGAGCTCGGCGGTTGGCTCGTCGATCACCACGAGCGGGGTGTTGCGCGCGATCGCGAGTGCGAACGCTGCGCGTGCCTGCTCGCCGCCCGATAGCTCGACTGGCCACGAATCAAGCCGATGAGCGAGCCCCACATCGTCGAGGAGCGCGAAGGCCTCTGTCCCGGCGGCCTCTGCGTGCTCCCGAAGTGATCGGTGAGGGATCAGGTTGTCGGCGGGCTTCTGGTTCACGAACGTGATCTCGGCAAGGCGGTGCTCCCGCAGTTCGCGCGGCGTGGCGGTCGTGAGGTTGCGCCCACCAGCGATCAGCTCCCCGCTCGTGGCCCGGTCAAGGCCGGCAAACAGGCGCAGCAGCGTCGACTTGCCGCTGCCAGAGGCGCCAACGAGGGCGGTCACAGACCCGGGAAGAACCTCGACGTCAATTGCGTGCAACGCCTCGAACTCCCCGGTCGCAGTGCGGTAGGTCTTCGAGAGCTGCCGACAGATGAGGCGTGGCTCAGACAACCCGCAGTGCCTCACTCATGTCGGTACGACGCGACACCCAGTTCGTGACGAGGGCGACGATGAATGCGAACACGATGATTCCCGCCGCGCTCGCCACGATCGAGCCGGTGGGGATTGCGAGCGACGGCACGGGTGGGCTGTCGGGCAGCGGATCGATGTGTCCGATGATCGGCCCCGCTGCGGCCAGAGCGACTGCTCCACCAATCGCCGCTGCCGCGAGCAGGATCGCCGCAAGCTCGAGCGTCAACGATCCGACCTCAGCGGCACGCCGGAGCCCCATCCGGCCCATGAAGGCGGACGCGATCGCCTGCGATCGCTGCCGTGCCTGGGCGTAGAGGAGCAGTCCGATCAAGACAAGCGCCGCCGCGATGCGGGCGATCAGGCGCATGTAGCCGAACGTGCGCTGCGCGAGCTTGACGTCGGGGTCACCGCGGAAGTCGTCGGCACCGGTGAGGTACCAGGCGTTCAGCGGCGGTCGCGCAAGTGCCGCCGACACCTGTGCGGTCGGCCCGTTTGCCCACGCGTAGGTCTGCACGTCGGTGAGGATCGTGTAGACGTGCGCCCGCTTCGCGGCGGCCGCGAGCCCGTCACGGGAGAGGACGACGAGTGGCAGCCCCGCGCTCATCCCTGGGAACGCTCGTACGCGCGCGACGATGCGAATGGGGACGCGCACACCACTGACCCATACCGCCGTGGTTGCAGCCGGAACGAGTGTGTTCGCGATCGCGGCGAGTGGGCCGCTCGTCGCGTCGAGCGAGCGAAGCAGTGGCCGCGGGTCGCGGCCCCAGTCGGAGTACCAGTGGATCACGCTTCCGAGCGTCTTCCCGTCGACCGCGAGCACGTCGCTCTGCGGACCTGACTCCGACCCGAGCGTTGCGGTTTGGTTCGCGTAGTCGACTGTCGTGAGCGGAAAGTCGAAGCCCCGGGGTGTGGGTGTGGTCGAGCTTACGAGCCCTTGCACGTCGCCTCCATAGGCGATAGCGGCCTTCTCGGCCACCGCTCGTGTGAGCGATTGGTTGAGCGCCTGGGCGTAGAAGAACGCGCCAGCGGCGACGCCAGCTACGACGACGAGCGCCGGCAGAACGGCGCCTGCCCCGGCAAGTCGCCGCAGGGCGAAGAACACGGCGAGCGGCAACCGGTCGGCCCGGCCGGGGCGCCGTCGCAAGAACGCGCGGAGCACGCGCGTGAGAAGGCCCGCGACGCCCGCTACGAGGAGCAGCGGCAGCAAGAACACGACGAGCGTCGGGTGCGACGCGTTACTCGCGGTGTTGCGGACGACGCCACCTCCGTGCTGCACGTCGTGCAGCAGCCACGCTGCGACGGCGAGAAGCGGAACCTCCCACACAAGCCATCGGCGCTGCACGCCGCGTGTGCCGGTCTCGTACAGCCGCAGGAAGCCGCTCGCTGCCGCGCCGCAGGCGAGTGCGAGTGCGAGTGCGGTCGCGATGGTGGCACGAACGGCAGCCGAGGTGATCGTTGCGCCGTCGAGTGAGCCGCTCGGCGCAAACGAGCCGGTGAGCGCGAGCGCAACGCCAAAGCCGGTCGCGCTGCCGACCGCGAGTGGGACGAAGAGCTCAATGGCTGTGCGCGCGGCGAAGAAGCCGACCGACTCGCCGCGGGCGAAGAGCAGCGCCGCTTCGGCACGGCGGCGCCGCACGAGGAAGAGTCCGGCGGACGCCCCGACCGCCAGCGCGACGCCCGCTCCGACGATTGATAGGAGGGCCGCAACGGGCGAGATCGCACCGGCACTCTGGTCGGCGACCGCGACGGCAGACTGCAGCGAGCTTGTGACCACGCACGACGAGACGGTTTCGCCTGCGGCAGGCCCCTGCACCATGCTGCATCCGAGCGCGTGTCCACGTGCCGATTGTGGGAGCGATGCGTTGAGGGCGGCGATCCGCTTGGTTAGCGTTCGCGCTTTGGCAAGGGTCACCCCTGCGGGGTCGATCGCCATCTCCTCTGTCCCCGCTACCGGTACGTCCCCGAGCGCGCGCACGGTGCTCGCAAAGGTCGCATCCGTCATGAAGATGAAGCGCGCCGGGGGAGGCGGGTCGGCGCCTTGCAAGAGGATCTGCGGCAGGAAGTTCGCCCACGACGCGTCCGGGGTTCCGCGGTCGAGTGCGCGGTAGATTCCTTTCACCCGCAGGGAGACGAGTCGGCTCCCCTCCCGCTCGACGTACGCGAGCCTGATCTTCCCACCAGGCTTCACCTGGGCGCTCTGCGCCGTCATGTCAGAGATCCACACGCCGTCGCGGCTCGTCTCGGCGAGCATCTGAATGTGGTCGCGAAAGCCCGTGCGCGCGAGCAGCTTCACGGGAATGTCGCCGTTGGCGCTGCGCACCGACAGCACGCTCGACGACGGAGGCACATCTGACGCCCCGTTGGTCGTCGCCGGGATCGCGGGGGCTTCGAGGGTGAGGACGGGCGGTTGAAGCGAGAGGTCGTGCGCGAGCGCGGCGGCGGCGCTGGCC
>CAIWTI010000254.1 GCA_903915545.1 uncultured Actinomycetes bacterium
AGCCGGTGGAGCCCTACGTCGACGAGAACCCTGCCTTCCCGAAGCCGTCGTACTCGTTCCTCGTCGACCTCCATGAACGCATGTCGCTGATCGGGAGGCCCGCGAAGGTGGCCGCGATCGCGCTCAACACCCAGGGACTCAGCGACGCCGAGGCACGCGCCGCCGTCGCGGCCGCGGAAGCAGATTCGGGTTTGGTTGCCGATGACCCCGTGCGTTTCGGTGCGTCGCGGCTAGTGGACGCTGTCCTCGCAGCGCTCGCTTGATTTCTGACACCGGTGGCATAAAGCGCCGTTGACTTGGGGCAAGTTCTCTGGCACGATCGACATATGGGGGCCTGGTCAGAACACGTGCACCACTTCGTTGTGCTGCACGACGGTGATCTCTGGCGCTGGCACTTTGTCGCCCCCGACAAGACGGTGCTCGCCGCGTCGGCCGATGGCTACGACACCCGCGTTGAGGCTGAAGAGTCGATCATTCGCCTGAAAGAGTTCGCTGTGCTCGCCCCAATCGGCGAGCTCGAGAACTCCTAGCTCGGCGACGACGAACGCCGCACCGCATGGGGGATATCCGCTTTACGGTGGACACGCTACAACTTCCTGGCAGCAGGCCCGACTCCTCGGGCGACGGGCCCCCCGAAATCACGGAGGACTAAGCGTGAAAGGCATCTCAAGAGCAACGCGTGCAACGCTCCTAGTTGTATGCACGGCAGTACTCGTAGCAGGCGGTTTCGCGCGTGCAGCAAGCGCCGCCCCCGAATTCGGCGTCGTCGACGACACGTCGCTCTTCGCGGATGACGGCGGCAAGGCGTTCTTCTCTGACCTCAAGGGCGTCGGCATGGTGTCCGACCGCTGGTCGGTGACGTTCGACGGCAACGCAGGCACGATCACCCAGCAGGCCTTCCTCGATAATGCCGTTCCGGCCGCGAAGGCTGCCGGAGTCAACCTTACGATCTCGCTCTATCCGGCGAGCGCATCGATCGCTGGCTCGATGGATCCGAACACGTTTTGCCAGTGGGTCGGCAATGTGGCGAACCGCTACAAGTCGGTCAACCGCTGGATCATCGCGAACGAGGAGAACACGACGCGCTTCTGGTCGCCCGTGAGTCCTTCCAACTACGAGGCGACGCTTGCCGCCTGTTACGACGTGTTGAAGGGCATCAACGGCAACAACACGGTCATCGGGTTCGGCGTCTCGCCGCGAGCGCAGAACGCTCAGTCGATGACGCCGGTCGACTTCATCACTGCCGTTGGCGCCGCGTACAAGGCGTCTGGTCGCACAAAGCCGATCATGGATCAGGTGGGCATTCACCCGTACCCGAACCAGAACGCCAATCCGCAGCCGGCGCCTGATCAGGCCGGATACTCAGTCAAGGGCGACATCGGTATTCCGCAGATGGACGTTCTCAAGCAAGCGATTTACGACGCCTTCAACGGCACGGGTCAGCCAACGACGATCGACCCAACGAATCCCGTCAAGATCGTCGTCGACGAGGTCGGGTACCAAACACCCACTGACGGTCTCAGCGGCTATGCAAAGGACTTCGCGGGGAATCCCATCAGGGAGATCTCGCCGACAGTGAGCGAGAGCGATCAGGCGACGTACTACACGAGGATCGCTCAGATCTACGCATGTGATCCGTCGATCACACAGGTGCTGTTCTTCCATCTCGTCGACGAAACCGATCGCGGCGGCTGGCAGTCGGGCCTCGAGCACGCGGATGGTTCGGCGAAGCCGTCGAAGGCCGCGGTCGCGTCCGCGATTTCGGCCGGCTGCCCCGGCGGTCAGACAGCGTGGGCACCGAAGGGCGCAAGCACCGCGCCAAGTGCGTCCGTCAAGCTCAACATCTTGACTGACCCGAAGAACTGCGGGAAGGCTGGCAACGTCGTACCTTCAGCCCCGCACGCCACGACGGGCTGCAAGAACGGCGTCTCCGCGATCATCTCCTGCAGCACCGGCTACACAGATAAGGACAAGGCTTTCGCGAATGGGTGCGAAGCGGCGGCTAAGGTCGCCAACCTGCGCCTGCAGAAGGTGGTGGGTAAGGAATCCTGTGGGCCGGGCTTCACATTCAACACCGACATCTGCGGTGCACTTGCGAAATCGCAACATGGGATCGGGAAGCAGACAGAGGCGTAGTAGCGCACGCGAGTAAGGCGGGTTCGTGGATCTCTCACCGATCCAGCGGATGTGCAGGAGGGTCGCCGCAAGGCGGCCCTCCTGCATTTCGCCCTTCAATTCGGCGTAATGAGCAATACGAACAGATGTTCTTGACACGAACGAACGTTCGCCCTATAGTGACGAACACATGTTCGCCAAGATTCTTCTCATCGCAGCTTCAGCGCTCGTCTTCTGGAGTGTCACGCCGCACTCATCCGGCGCACACGGCAACAAGCAGACCTATCGCGTGCAGCCGTACGACACCCTTTGGACAATCGCGCAGACGCGCTATAGCGGTGATGTCTCGAGCGCTGTGTGGCAGATCGAGCAGGCCAATCACCTGAGCGGTGCCGATATCCGGCCCGGCCAGATCCTGCTTCTGCCCTAAGCGTTCGTGGATGTCACCAGGCTCGGGTGCTGACGGTCCCGAGAGACTCCGTCGATACGATCGACGAGTGGATCTCGACGTCGTCTTCCTGGGCACGTCTGCGAGTGCGCCGACCGCGCGCCGCAACCCGAGCGGCCTCCTCATTCGCCGAGGGGGAGAACGCCTGCTGTTCGACTGTGGTGAAGGAACACAGCGACAACTGCTCCGTTCGACCGTCGGGCTCGTCGATCTCGAAGAGATCTTCCTTACGCACTTCCACGCCGACCACTTCCTCGGCCTCCCGGGGATGTTGAAGACGTTCGCGCTGCGCGCACGGGAGGTTCCGCTCACGATCTATGGCCCGCCAGGGCTGCGTGCGCTCTACGACTCGATGCGCGTCGTGTTCGGGCGGCTGCCCTATCCCGTAGAGCTCACCGAGATCCATGCAGGCGACTCGCTCCAACGAGACGGCTACCGGCTGCTCGCGTTCCCCGTCGACCATGGACAGAACGCGCTCGGATATGCGCTCGTCGAAGATGACCGCCCAGGACGGTTCGATGTCGAACTCGCCGACACGCTCGGAATCCCGTTCGGGCCCGCGCGGGGTCTCCTGCAGCGGGGCGAAGCGATCACGCTCGATGACGGAACCGTCGTATCACCCGATGCCGTCCTCGGCGAAGCGCGATCTGGACGCAGAGTGGTCTACACGGGCGACACGGCTCCGTCGACGATCGTCGAGACGATGGCGACCGGCGCCGACCTGCTGATTCACGAGGCGACGTTCACGCGCGAGGAGGCCGATCGCGCTGCAGACACGCAGCACTCGACCGCTCACGATGCAGCCACGATCGCTCGCAACGCCGGGGTGCGGATTCTGGCGTTGACCCACATCTCGACCCGGTACTTCGGCTCGGAGATCGCGGAGGAGGCGCGGGCGGTTTTTCCCAACACCGTTGTGCCACGCGACTTCGACGTGATCGAGGTGCCGTTTGCGGAACGGGGCGAGCCCACCCTGATCAAACTCGGTGCCCGCCCAGAGCGCGACGCGCCCAATCCCTCGCAATCGCCGCCCGCATGAACCAAATTGGCTTCGACGAGCGTGCTGCGCGCTACGACGAGCTACGGCCCGTCGACGAGCAGTGGTGGGAGGTGTTCGCCTCCCTCGTACGCATCGGGAATCTCCGCGGCGCGCGTGTCCTCGAGGTCGGTTGCGGAACCGGTCGCCTCGCACAGGGCCTCGCCGACCGCGAGCTCGCACGTGTCTGGGCCGTCGATGCGTCGCACGCGATGGTCGACAAGGCCCGATCGCTCGGTGTCAACGCACGCGTCGCGCGTGGTGAGGCGCTCCCCTTCAAGGCGGGATGGTTCGACGCGGTCGTCGCACGCATGGTGATCCATCTGCTCGACCGACCGCGCGCTTTCGCCGAGGCACGACGCGTGGTGGCGCCAGGCGGACGCCTCGTCATTGCGACCGAGGATCCAGCGACGTTCGACAACCTCTGGTTCGGTGGCTACTTTCCGTCACTCGCCGAGATCGACCGACAGCGGTTTCCCACTGCCGACGCACTCGCCTCTGAACTCCGTGCGGCCGGGTTCGGCGAAGCCACGATCGAACAACTGCAGCAACGTCGCGTGCTCACACGTGAACACGCACTCGACATCCTCCGCACGAAGGCCTACTCGACCTTCTCGCTCTTGTCGGACGACGAGTACGCAGACGGACTCGCTCGTGCTGAGCGTGAGCAGCCCGAGACGGTCGAGTACTCGTTCGGTTGGATCTTTGCCGCCGCCGAGGCATGACGTCGGCCCCCTGAGTTAGAGTCCCGTGGACGCCGGATACGGCGCTCGCCTTTAACTCGGTCCAGAGAGGCCGGAAAGGAGTTCGATGAACCAGCCCACCGTGGCTCCCGCCGGGCGCGTCCTCTTGGACGCCGAGGCGATGGCCCGCACACTTTCCCGCATCGCCCACGAGGTGATTGAGCGGAACGAAGATCTCAACTCCGTTGCCCTCGTCGGGATTCACACACGCGGTGTGCCGATCGCCCAGCGTTTGCGACGCGCGATCGAGGAGCGAGCAGGCGTCGAACTCCCGCTCGGCCAGCTCGACATCACCTTCTACCGCGACGACGTGCTCGTCCGCAGCGGCCGCGCGCCACGCCGCTCGCAGCCGATCGTGCGCGACACGAAGCTCGATTTTGACCTCGAAGGGCGCACCGTGATCCTCGTCGATGACGTGCTCTACACCGGACGCACGATTCGGGCCGCGATCGACGCGCTCTTCGAATACGGCCGGCCCGAGCGCGTACAGCTCGCGGTGCTCGCCGATCGTGGCCACCGCGAGCTTCCGATCCGTCCCGACTATGTCGGTAAGAACCTGCCGACGTCGCGCGAAGAACGCGTCCAGGTGCAGCTCGTCGAAATCGACGAGATCGACCAGGTAGTTCTGCTCGGGCGCGTCGAGGAGGGAACATGAGCGAGCGCTCGCTCCACGTCGTGTCGGGTGAGCTGCGACCGCCAAAAGACTCCGATCGCAGGCACTTGCTGTCGGTTGCCGACCTCGATCGCGACGACGTCGATCGTCTGCTCGCAACGGCGCACTCGTTCGCACTCTCCCAGGAACGCGACACGAAGAAGCTCCCGACGCTGCGAGGCCGTCTTGTTGCCAACGTCTTCTTCGAATCGTCCACGCGCACCTCGACGTCGTTCGAGCTCGCTGCCAAGCGGCTCTCGGCGGACACGCTCTCGATGAAGGCATCGGGATCGTCGGTCGACAAGGGCGAGTCACTCCGTGACACGGCCCTCACGCTCTCGGCCTACGAGCCAGACGTGATCGTCATCCGCCACCCGCAGATCGGGGCACCACAGCTCGTGGCACAGGCAACGCACGCACA
>CAIWTI010000255.1 GCA_903915545.1 uncultured Actinomycetes bacterium
GATCACCACGCCGACGGGCGCGGTCAGTTCCTCACCAGGTGTGAATCCGACCTTGACTTTCATCGCTAGCGGGCAGCGATCGCTGCTTCGACGTTTGCGGCAACGTTCTCGGGCGTGATGCCGAACTGCGCGAGCACCTTGGCACCCGGGCCGGAGGCCCCGAACGTGTCGATCGCTACTGACCGGTCGACCCAGCGGGCCCAACCGAACGACGACCCGGCCTCGACGGAGACCTTCGGCACGCCGGCCGGCAGGACTTCGTCGCGATAGGCCTGCGACTGCTTCTCGAAGAGCTCCCAGCTCGGCATCGAAACGACGCTGACCTCGACACCCTTGGCAGCGAGCTGATCGCGTGCTGCCAGAGCGACGGAGACTTCAGAGCCAGTAGCGACGATCACCGCAGCGGGATTCGCCGCTGCTGCAAGCGTGTAGGCGCCCTTCGCGAGACCCGATGCTGCCGGGTACACACTGCGATCGATGGTCGGGAGATCCTGGCGCGAAAGGACGAGGACAGCCGGACCTTCGACATCTTCGAGGGCCGTACGCCATGCCTCGGCAGTTTCGTTCGCATCGCCCGGGCGGATCACGGTCAAGTTCGGAATCGCCCGAAGTGACGCGAGATGCTCGACCGGCTCGTGCGTCGGACCATCCTCACCAACAGCAACAGAGTCGTGGGTGAAGACCCAGACGACACCGATGTTCATCAGTGCGGAGAGCCGCAGCGACGGGCGCATGTAGTCGGCGAAGACGAAAAACGTCGAGCCGTACGGCTTGATCAAACCGCCGTGCAGAGCGATGCCGTTCACAGCCGAACCCATTCCGTGCTCGCGGATACCGAAGTAGATGTCGCGACCGATGTGCTCCCTCGTGTAGCCGGGATCGCCATCGATGAACGTCATCGTTGAGTGAGCGAGGTCGGCGGCACCACCGATGAACGTCGGGATGTGCTTGGCGACCGCCTGCATCACCTTGCCGCCCGCAACGCGGGACGACATCTTCGGGGTGGTCTCCGGATCGAACACCGGCAGCGCTTCACGCAGGCCCGGACGGATGCGGCCGGCGAGGCCGTCGCTCCACTGGGCGGCAAGCTCCGCGTTCGCGGCTGCCCACGACTCGAACTTCGCGTTCCACGCGTTCTGGGCAGCAGCACCCGCTTCGAGCACCTGGTCGCGGAAGTGCGCGTAGACCTCGTCGGGCACGTAGAAGCTCTTGTCGGGATCCCAACCGAGCGCTTCCTTCGTGAGCCGGTTCTCGTCAGCACCAAGCGGCGTTCCGTGAACACCCGGAGTGTTCTGCTTGTTCGGTGCCGGGTACCCGATGATCGTGCGGAGCCGGATCAGCGTCGGACGCGACGTCTCTGCCATACCGGCGCGGACAGCAGCTTCGATCGCAGCGAGGTCGTTGCCGTCCTCGACCGCGAGCGTGTGCCAGCCGTACGCGCGGAAGCGAGCCTCGACATCTTCGGTCGAGAACGCAAGCTCGGTCGTGCCGTCGATCGTGATGCGGTTGTCGTCGTAGAGGAAGACGAGCTTGCCAAGGCCAAGGTGGCCCGCAAGCGACGCCGCCTCAGCCGAGACGCCTTCCATCAGGTCGCCGTCGGAGCAGATGCCGAAGATGAAGTGGTCGGTGACGTCAGACCCGTAGGTCTCACGCAGCCACCGCTCCGCCATCGCCATACCAACCGCGTTCGAGATACCGGCACCGAGCGGGCCCGTCGTTGTCTCGACACCGGCGGTGTGATGCACCTCCGGATGGCCAGGCGTCAACGAACCGAGCTGGCGGAAGTTCTTGACCTCGTCGAGCGGCAGGTCGTATCCCGAAAGGTGCAGCGTCGAGTAGAGCAGCGCCGACGCGTGACCAGCCGAAAGGACGAACCTGTCCCGGTCCGGCCAATGCGGATCGGCCGGATTGTGGTTCATCACCTTCCCGTAGAGGACGTAGGCGGCCGGCGCAAGCGCGAGCGGCGCACCAGGGTGTCCTGAGTTCGCCGCGTCAACTGCGTCGATCGCGAGCGTCCGGATGGCGTCAACCGAGAGCTGGTCGAGATCCACGCCGCTAACCCCCATTCGTGTACCGCTCAATCATGGCGCTGAGCGGAAGAACCTCGTAGTCGCCTGCATGACCGGCGGTGCCGAACTGCACCATGCGGGTTGAGACGACGTCGCGAACACCCTTGCGGGCGGCCTTGAAGAAGGCGCGCGGATCGAACTCGGCCGGGTTGTTCATCACGGTCTCGCGAAGCTCAGCCGTCATTGCCAGCCGAATGTCCGTGTCGACGTTGATCTTGCGGACGCCGTGACGGATGCCCTCCTGGATCTCTTCGACCGGAACACCGAAGGCCTCGCCAAGCTTGCCGCCGGTCGCGTTGATGCGATCGATCAGCTCGGGCGGAACGCTCGAGGAGCCGTGCATGACGAGATGCGTGTTCGGAAGCTTCTCGTGAATCTCGTGGATGATCTCCATCGCGAGAACGTCCCGCTCCGGCTTCTTCGTGAACTTGTAGGCGCCATGGCTGGTACCGATTGCGACGGCAAGCGCGTCAACTCCGGTCTTCGCGACGAAGTCGACAGCCTGGTCGGGATCGGTGAGGTGCACTTCGCCCGAGCCGTGACCGTCTTCGATACCGCCGAGGGTGCCGAGCTCGCCTTCAACCGAAACGCCCTTTGCATGGGCCGCTTCGACGACACGACGGGTGACGTCGACGTTGTACTCGTAGTCCGACGGCGTCTTGCCGTCGGCGAGCAGCGAGCCGTCCATCATCACGCTCGTGAAGCCGAGGTTGATCGCGCGCATGCAGGTCTCGGGCGTGTCGCCATGGTCGAGGTGCAGCACGATGGGGACGTCCGGTGCGCTTTCCGCAGCCGCGATCACCATGTGGCGGAGATAGTTGTCGCCCGCATAGGAGAGGGCGCCACGAGAGGCCTGGACGATGACTGGCGACTTGGTTTCCTGCGCCGCCTCGACAATGCCCTGGAGCTGTTCGAGGTTATTGATGTTGAAGGCGCCGACGCCGTAACCGCCCTTGGCGGCTTCGTCGAGAACCTGTCGGAGTGAGGCGAGTGGCATCGCGGGGGTCCTCCCAGAATGAGAATCGGAACGAAAGGTTGGTCCTATTCTCACTCACGGAACCGAGATTCGCGAGGAGAAGCGAACTGCTGTAGCCTACGGCCCCCGGCCATCGTTGGCAATTCAACGTTGTCCAGCGTTTGTTAGCCTTTTCTCTATGGCCGTTACTCTCAATCAGCTCTCCAGCTTCCTTGCGGTTGCGCGCGAGGGATCCGTCTCTGCCGCGGCGGAGAAGCTGTACGTGACGCAGCCGTCGATCTCTGCGGCCGTATCGGCGCTTTCGAAAGAGCTGGGAGTCGACCTCACCGAGCGCGTTGGCCGCGGTGTTGGCCTGACCGCAGCCGGCGAGGCGTTCCGCCCGTACGCCGCAGACGTCCTTGGCTTGATCGAGCAGGGACGCCAGGCAGCGCGGGAAGCCGCCGACCTTTCGACACGTAGCCTCCGCATCGTCGCGGTGGCCACGGCCGCCGAATATGTCGTGCCGCCGCTCCTTCAGGCATTCGCGCACAAGCACCCCGAGATCAAGCTGACGCTCGAGGTTGCAAACCGCGCCAACCTGTTCGACCGTGTCCTTGAACACGAGGTCGATGTCGCGATCGCGGGCCGCCCGCCCGAGGATGACCGTGTTGCGGGCAAGGCGTTCTTGAAGAACGAGATTGCGCTGATCACTGCGACGAACGACCCGCTCGTTGGCACCAAGGCCGTTCGTCCCGAAGATCTCGCAGACCGCGTCTGGTTGCAGCGCGAGCCAGGATCGGGCACGCGGCAGATGGTCAACGAGTTCTTCGGTGGCCACGACCTGCGCCCGCAGACGCTCACCCTTGGCTCAAATGGCGCGATCAAGCAGGCCGTGAAACTTGGCCTTGGCGTGTCGCTCCAGTCGCGGATGGCTGTTGAGCAGGAACTTTCGACGGGCCAGCTGGCCGAGCTTCACGTCAAAGGCGGCCTGCCTGATCGCCAGTGGTACGCGCTCCACTCGGCGACGGTGCCTCCGCGCCCGGCCGTCGAGCTCTTTCTTGAATTTGCATTCAGCCCGGCCGCGCGGTCGGCTTTCGACCACAGGGAGGTCATTTCATGAGCCAGTCAATTCCGGTGGGAACGATCGCGCCATCACTGCTCTCTGCCGACTTCGCTCGCCTTGAGCAGCAGGTGACAATGCTGATGGACGCCGGCGCAACGGTGATGCACGTCGACACGATGGATGGGCAGTTCGTGCCGCCGATTACCTTCGGCCCGATCGTCGTCGAGGCGATCAAGGATGTTGTGCACGACCGCGGCGGCATCCTCGACTGCCACCTGATGGTCAACGATCCGGCGCGCCAGATCGACGCGTACGTCAAGGCGGGCGCCGACGTGATCACGATTCATCCCGAGGCGACGCAGCACATTCACTACGCGCTCAACCAGATCCGGGCCGCAGGCTGCAAGGCCGGCGTCGTGATCAACCCGGGCACTCCGGTCGAAGCGGTTGAACCGGTCGCCGAGATCATCGACCTGTGCCTGATCATGAGCGTGAACCCGGGCTGGGGTGGCCAGAAGTACATCCCGCAGGCAACCGAGCGGATCCGTCGTGTGCGGGGCCTACTGCCCGATCATGTGGTGCTTGAAGTCGACGGCGGCATCTCGCTCGACACGATCGACGCAGCCCGCGATGCAGGCGCACAGCTCTTTGTCGCTGGCTCAAGCGTCTTCGGCGCTGCCGATCCGACCGAAGCGTTCCGCGCGCTCCAAGCGCGCGTCGCCTAGTTCAACCGCCCAACCGTCGCACCATTCAGCATCCGGTTATAGGATCGGCAGAAAGATGTATTTGATCTTTACGCCCCGTTCTCGTTACAGTCGGAGCGGGAAATGCCCGCCCGTCCCGTGCTGCGCCGTACCCAAAGGCAGCCCGGTCATGTCGTCTTCCGGTCAAACAGGCGCCGGATTCTCACTACGTCTCGGAGGTTCGTGATGCCCCGTCCCATCATGCTCGGCATCGTCGGCGACTCCGGTTGCGGCAAGACGACAATCACCCGCGGTCTCGTGCGCGTCCTTGGCGACGACTGGGTCACGGGCTTCTGCACCGACGACTACCACCGCTACGACCGGAAGCAGCGCGCCGAGCGCGGAATCACTCCGCTGCACCCCGACTGCAACCACCTCGACATCTTGGCGCAGCACCTTGGCCACCTTCGGCGCAAGGAAGCGATCCTCAAGCCGACCTACCAGCACGGCGACGGCACATTCGGCCCGCCCGACTACCTCGAACCCACACGGTTCATGATTGTCGAAGGCCTGCTGTCCTTCTACTCGCCCGAGCTGCGTGATCCGTTTGACGTGCGCGTCTACCTCGCCCCACCGGAGGATCTGCGTCGGCAGTGGAAGGTGCACCGCGACTGCACACGTCGCGGCTACTCGACCGACCAGGTGTTGGCCGATCTCGACCGTCGCGAGCCGGACTCGGAGGCGTTCATCCGCCCTCAGCGCCACCACGCCGACATCGTCGTGTCGTTCCAGCCTGCGCGTGAAGGCCAGGATCCGAACAAGCTTGATGCGAAGGTCACTCTCCGCGATTCACTTCCCCACCCCGACTTCTCCGGGCTGCTCGCCGATGGATCCGTCGATGGGCTTGTGCTCACCGAGAAGCCGGGCGCCCAGGAGCTCTATGTTCCCGGTGAGATCAGTGACGAGCGCGCAGGTGCGATCGAGGAAATGATTTGGAGCAAGCTCCACTTCGCTGGCGAACTCAAGAAGGAGAAGCTCGGGGAGTACACGGTCGGCACCGAGCTGCACCGGTCGAATTCACTTGCGATCGTCCAGATGCTGATCCTGTACCAGCTGATTGCGGCCCGCGTCGGTATCGCAACCGGCCAGAGCTCGGTTCGCGGCTGGGACAAAGCGGCGATGGACGAGCTCCTCGGCAGCGAAGAGTCCGCTACCGCGATGTAGTTCGATCGAGGGCTGTACGCCCTCGATGTCGCGAAGCGTCGGAGGTTAGTGCGCGCGACTGTGGCCCGTGCCGCCGGGTCCTTCGATACAGAAGGCCCGCCCGTCGCGCTTGAGACAGAGCAGCCCGCGCAGCGTCTCGCCGTTCTCGTCGAGAACGACGATCCGTCGCTCGCGCAGCTGCTCGAACGCCGGAAGAACCTCGTGCATTGGCTGGGTGGGCTTCACCGAGACAACATCCATCCTGGCGAACGTCACTGCAGGGGCTTCGTCGGCAGCTGAGTCCGGAAGGTCATGACGTTCGAGAACGCCGCGGAACCGATCACCCTCAGCTAGGAGCAACGACCGGAGCGTCTGGTTCTGGAAGCGCTCGCGCGCGGCGCCCACGGTGATCGCCACGTCGACTGTCTTCGGGTTCGGGAGCATCACCTCGCCCACCGTGAGTGTCTCGGCCGTCTCGCGGTCGATCAGCTTCGCCTCCACGAGATTCGATGGTAGACCGGTTTTTCGGAGATCGCTCGCGAACACGCAACACGCGAGGCGAGGGTGTCGCACTACAGTGGAGGCGTGACCGGACTTCTTGCCTTGGCGGCCGACGAGTGGATGATGCTCGCCACCGCAATCGTGCCGGTCATCATCTGCGCGATCGTCGTGTGGATCTTCGTTGTCGCCGCGCGGAAGAACGATCGTCGCGAAGCGGCCGAAGCGGCAGCACGTGGGTCAGCCGCCGACGTAGCTCAGCCCGAGTAGCCCAACCCGAGTAGCCCAACTTGGAGTAGGTCAGGCGAGCGCCGAGCAGCGCTCGGCGAGGTGCTCGTCGCTTTCGGTCACACCGTTCGCGGTGTGTGTCCACCAGCGCACCTTGGTCGCGCCCCACGAGACGGTCAGCTCTGGGTGGTGGTTCTCTGCTTCAGCGAGCTCGCCTACCCGATTGGCGAACGCCAGCGCGTCAACAAAGTTCGGGAACGCGAAGGTGCGCTCAAGCGCTCCGTCGATCAGTTCCCAATCAGGCGGTGTTCCCATAGCGTCACGGTAGCGCCCGTCTAGCATCAGCCGCATGAACGCGCCCTCTCGCTTTCGCATGCTTGCCCCGTCGCGCAAGCAGCGACCCTCGTTTGAGGTCGTGTGCGAGCTCGTGTTTCGCCCGCTCGCACACCTCGTAGTGCTCGCGCTTACCCCGCTGCGCGTTCCCCCGCCGGCGGTCGTACTCGCGGCAGCGACGACCGGCGTCACGGCGGCAGCGCTGATCGCGACGCACCACTATCTCGCAGCCGCGCTGCTCCTCGTGCTGAAGACCGTGCTCGACAATGCCGACGGGCAGCTCGCGCGAGCAACGAACCAGATCACGGTGCTTGGGCGCTACCTCGACTCCGAATCCGATCTCCTCGTCAACGCCTTCGTGTTCGCGGGGCTTGGGGTGGCAACACACCAGCCTCTCCTCGCTGCGATCTCGTTCCTCTGCGTCACGCTCGTGCTGGGCGTCGATTTCAACATGGAGCGGTTGTACCGAGCCGAATGCGGCGAACCATTTGATCCAATGCCACCTGCCGTCGGCGTCGCTGGGGTTCTCGCGAAGGTCTATCGCACGGTGTACGCGCCGCAGGACATCTGGATTGAGCGCTTCTGCGAGCGTCGCTTGCGACGGTCAACCAAGGGCCAGAGGCTCGTCTACCACGACCGCGCGACCCTTCAGATTCTCGCGAACTTTGGCCTCTCGACGCAGCTTGCGACCCTCGCTGTGTGTCTCGCCGCGAATGCGCCGGCGATCTACCTCTGGATCGGCGTCGGCTGCGCCGTCGCGCTCCTCCCGCTCGAGGTACGCCGAGGACGACGGCAGGCACACTCGCGCCTCTAGGATGCTTCTTCCGGGTTACAACCCGGTGTTCATTGTGCGCCCAAGGGAGAAGACGTGGACGACAGCACGGCAAGAGCGGAGGACAACGTGATCGAGCTCGGCTCGCCACAGAAGGCGACGTGGTCGAACATCGTCCCGCGTTCTGTCGCCCCTGAACAATGGGAGCGCTACGAGGGACACATCGCGGAGATCTTTGAGTCGTTCGGCATGCCGCTCGACACGCCCGGCACCATGGATACGCCCCGCCGCTTCCTACGCGCGCTGTTCGACGCAACTGCCGGTTACGACGGCGACGCGAAGTTGATGACGGCGTTCCCGTCAGAAAGCCACGGCATGCCCGGCTCGTTTGCGAGCCAGATCATCGAGGGCCCGATCGGCTTCGTCTGCTTGTGCGAACACCATGCTCTCCCGTTCCACGGCACCGCGCACATCGGGTACATCGCGGGCGACAGCATCATCGGGATCTCCAAACTGACGCGACTCGTGCGCCTCTACGCCCGCCGCTTCACCGTGCAGGAGCGCTTGGGCGAGCAGATCGCCGACACGCTCGTCGATCTCGTGTCGCCCGCTGGCGTCGCTGTCCACCTTGAGGCCTCGCACATGTGCACCCAGATGCGTGGCGTCGAAGAGGCCTCGCAGACGATCACCACCTTCTGGCGTGGTGCGTACGAAGATCCCGAGCTTCGCCGCGAGTTCTTGCACGAAGTTCGCGCCCACAAGGGTTAGCGTGGAGCTCGCCCCGCTCGAACTCCTCTTCGAGCCAGAGGGACTGCCTGCGTTCGATCTCCCTGCCTCGGTCGCCGCGGTCTACCCCGGAACCTTCGGGTACGCGCGTGACCGCGTCGTGGCGAACTTCGTCTCGACCGTCGACGGCGTAGTCGCGATTCCCACGCTCACCGGATCGAACAAGCTGATCGCCGCCGGAAGCGCAGCCGACCGATTCGTGATGGGGCTGCTCCGCGCGACGTGCGACACGCTCGTCGTCGGCTCACACACGATGCAGGCATCACCGAAGTCGGTGTGGTCGGCCGAGCAGGCCTATTCGCCAGCAGCGACGCTCTTCGCTGAACTCCGTGCCGCCGCCGGGTTTACTGGCGAGCCCGAGATCGTGATCTTGACCCGCTCGGGCGAACTCGACCCCGCCCATCCCCTGTGGGAGACCGGCGCGATCGTGATCACAAACGACAGTGGCCGCTCGACGATTGGGCGCGCCCTTCCAGCTGCAACCGACGTGATCTCTGTGGGCGATACCGCATCCGTCGACCCCGCGGCCGTGGTCGACGTTCTCCATACCCGCGGGCATCGCACGATTCTCACCGAAGGTGGGCCAACGGTCTTCGGCGCGTTTGTTGGCGCCGGACTCGTTGATGAGCTGTTCCTCACGGTCTCGCCGATCTTTGCCGGCCGACATCCGATCGACCCCCGACTCTCGCTCATCGAAGGCAAGCTGCTGACACCCCCCGCCCCGGACGAGGCGGCCCTGCTTGGAGTGCGTCGGCACGGTGGTCACCTGTTCCTGCGCTACGGACTCACGGCCTAACACCGAAGCGCCTCACGGCGTTCTCACGGTGCGTGAGTAGGCTTCGTCCCGTGGAGGAGATACGCGCA
>CAIWTI010000256.1 GCA_903915545.1 uncultured Actinomycetes bacterium
AAAAGCGTGTGCGCCACTTGACGCATCACCCACAATGCAACCCCCGCGTTGGAACCCAAGGCGGACCCCGGTAGGAAAACGGAGTGTGTCCATCCCCGATTCGGACGACCCCTGACGCGCACGACACCACCGCAGGCCGCGCCGATCAGTACGATTGCGCCCGATGTCGACCTCAGTGGTTACCGGCGGCGCCGGATTCCTTGGCTCGCACCTCTGCGACTACCTCGTTGCCCAGGGCCACCGCGTCATCTGCGTCGACAACCTTGAGACCGGATCGCTCGAAAACATCGAGCATCTCCGCGGCCCCGAGTTCACCTTCGTCTACCAGGACGTCGTCGACGGCATCTGGATCGACGAGCCGGTCGACTTCGTCTTCCATCTCGCAAGCCCCGCAAGCCCGATCGACTACCTTCGCCTGCCGCTGCAGACGCTGAAGGTCGGCTCGCACGGCACCGCCAACGCGCTCGGCCTCGCAAAGTGGAAGCGCGCCCGATTCTTGATCAGCTCAACGAGTGAGGTCTACGGCGATCCGCAGGTGCACCCGCAGCCCGAGACCTACTGGGGCAACGTCAACCCGATTGGTCCCCGCGGCGTGTACGACGAGGCCAAGCGCTACGCCGAGGCGTTGACGATGGCGTACCACAAGCAGCAGGGCGTCAACACGGCGATCGCGCGCATCTTCAACACCTATGGGCCGCGGATGCGCAAGAACGACGGTCGCGCGTCGGTGACCTTCCTCAACCAGGCGGTTGAAGGCAAGCCGTTGACGGTGTTTGGCGACGGCTCACAGACTCGGTCGATGTGTTACGTCGACGATCTCATTCGCGGGCTCTACCTGCTTGCGATGTCAGGCGAGCACATGCCCGTGAACATCGGTAACCCCGATCACGAACTGACGATGAAGGAGCTGGCCGAAGCGTGTATTCGCGTTGCGGGCTCCTCAAGCACGATCGTGTACGAGGCGCTCCCGACTGACGATCCGCTCGTCCGTCGCCCAGACATCACCCGTGCACGCGAGATTCTCGGCTGGCAGCCGGAGATCGATCTTGACGAGGGACTTCGCCGCTGGTTGCGCGCCCTCGGTCACACACCTGCGGCCCAGTAGCTACGCCGCAGCTGCGGCGTTCGGCAGGGGCAGCGGCAGCCCAGCCTCGGCAAGCAGTTCGCGATAGAGCGCATCGACGTCGTCGATCAGTCGAGAGACGCGATAGCGCGGAACGACCCGTTCGCGGCCAACCCTGCCCATCTCTGCGCGCAGCGCGGGATCACGTGCGAGACGTTCCAGCGCATCCGCGAGCGCTTCGGTGTCGCCAACCGGGCAGAGAATGCCGTCGACACCATCCGAGACGACATCTTCCACACCACCGACACGGGTCGCGACGACCGGTCGTTCGGCTGCGAGCGCCTCGATTGCGACGACCGGTGTTCCCTCGTTGCCTGATGGGAGCAAGAGCGCATCCATGAAGGCGTAGTACGCCGAGACATCGCGCTGGTAGCCGATAAACAGGGTGTCACGCGCGATTCCAAGGTCGTGGGCGAGCTGCTCGGCCTCCGCTCGATCGGGGCCGTCCCCGACAAGGCACAGTCGGGCATCGATGCCCCGCGCGCGCAGTGAGCGGAAGGTTTCGAGAACGTCTGGGACACGCTTGATTCCGGTCATGCGACCAATCCAGCCGACGACGAACGCATCGTCGGGCACACCAAAGAGCGTGCGCAGCTCTGCGCGCCGATCGGAGGCGCCCGACCGCTGTTCGAGATCGATACCGAGCCGAATCACGCTGAACTTTTCGGCAGGTGCCACGCCAAGCTCAACGAGGTCGTCGCGTACCTCGGGGCTGACGGCGACGAGCCGGGTTGTGTGTTCGGCCATCTCCTGCTCGAGCTTTCGGTAGAAGGCGGTGGTCGCGGGGTTGAAGTACCCGCGCAGCACGTGGCCGTGGAACGTGTGAACGACGATCGGCGGCTTCGCGCTTCCCGCGAGCTGAGCTGCGACGCGTCCGACGGTTCCTGCCTTAGCCGTGTGTGTGTGGAGGATGTGCGGCCGGAACGTGCGAATCAGCTTCACGAGCCGCGCGACGGTGAGCGGGTCGTAGAGGGGTGATACGTCGCGATGCATCTGCGGCACCGTCTCGATGCGCACACCCAAGTCTTCTGCGACAAACGACATGGAGCTCTCGCCGTGCGCGAGTGAGCCAGCAACGAGCGTTGTGTCATACCCGCGTGTCTGCAGTCCTTCGGTGAGATACGCGACGTGCAGGGCGGGGC
The DNA here is from genome assembly GCA_903915545.1 of uncultured Actinomycetes bacterium. GTDB lineage: Bacteria > Actinomycetota > Thermoleophilia > Gaiellales > Gaiellaceae > PALSA-600. The sequence goes on from CAIWTI010000256.1 coordinate 2,266, forward strand.
CGCCCATGTTCAGGCGCGCGATCACGCGCATCACGCGGATCGGCTCAGACACCGAACGCCTCGACCGTTCGGCGCAGACCCTCGTCGAGCCCGACGCTCGGTTCGTAGCCAAGGAGGTTGCGCGCGCGAGTGATGTCGGCCCATGAGTCGCGGATGTCACCGGTGCGCGGTGGCAGGTTCCGCTTGTGGACGTCTTTGCCCATGATGCGCCCGATCGCGTCGGCGAGATCGTCGACGCTTGACGGTGCGGCGGCGGCGATGTTGATGATCTGCCCGTTCGCATCGGGTGCGTTGGCTGCGCGCAAGGTGGCGTCGACGACGTTGTCGACGTAGGTGAAGTCGCGTGACTGCCCGCCGTCTCCGAAGATGGTGATCGGCTCATCCTTCGCGATCGCCGAGATGAAGAGCGGCACGACGGCGGCGTATTGCGAGAACGGGCTTTGGAACGGCCCAAAGACGTTGAAGTACCGCAGCACCACCGACTCGAAGCTGTCGTATACACGGCTGAAGCTGATGCAGTACCGCTCCGCCGCAAGCTTCGCGACGGCATACGGTGAGATCGGATCGGGCGCTTGATCCTCGGTGCGCGGTAGCGACCCGGTCGCCCCATAGATCGACGACGACGACGAGAACACCACGCGACGGACACCTTGATCGCGTGCCGCAAGGAGCGTATTGAGCGTTCCCTCAACGTTGACGGCGTTTGAGGTGAGGGGATCGCCCACCGAGCGCGGGACGGATCCGAGCGCACCCAGGTGGTAGACGGTGTCGACGCCACGGGCTGCGTTGTGAATGCGCTCGTAGCTCCGCAGCTCGCCTTCCACAATCTCGATGTCGAGACCGGTCAGGTTCGCCCGGTTTCCTGTCGAGAAGTTGTCGAGGACGCGAACCTCATCGCCGCGCGCAAGGAGCGCGCGCACGACGTTTGTGCCGATAAATCCGGCACCGCCGGTGACGAGCACCTTGGTCATCGGGTAGCGGTCACGTGAAAGTTGAGGAAGAGCGAACCGGGCACTGGTTCCCGCAGATTCGCAGATCGGGCATCAAGTGCTGCGCACGTACGGTTCAGCAGGCTAATTGCGACTCCTCCCGCGCGCCGGATGTGGAGACGCGCAAATACGAGGTCGAGGTACGTCGCCACGAGCGAGCCAAGGCACGCGGCTGTTCCGGCACCAGGCACAACGTCGATTGAGCTCCACGAGCCGTTCTCGGCGACAACACGCTCAAGCCCGGTGTGCGTCCAGCGCCAGTAGTCGGGATATGCGCCGCGCATGCCGTGGTAGACGGCGGCCCCGTGCGTAGCGAGCAGCAGGCGTCCACCAGGCTTGAGGACGCGGTGGAGCTCGCTGATTGCGCGAGCGGGGTCGTCCACGTGCTCAAGCACCTGCAGGCAGATGACGAGGTCGAACGACGCGTCGTCGGCCGGGATCCGTTCGACGACGCCATGAAGGTCGGCGTGTGGGTTGTCGGCGAGGTCAAGACCCACGTACTCCCGGACACCGCTGAAGTACGGCAGGTAGGGCTTCTCGCCGCAGCCGACGTCGAGCACGCGCAGGCCAGCAGCCGCGGTCCCCTCCTGTTGCAGCCAGGCTGACAGGGGAGCGCGAAGCGCCCAGTTCGGCAGCGACTTCGAGGGCTTGCGCTTGTCCTCCCCTGGCCAGGCCGTTGCAGGTGATCGTGACGCCATTACCGGCAGCCTCTCATGCCAGGCCTCGGCGTGCGACGGCAGTCAATCCAAGCCCAAACCACGTGACCGCCTCGAGTGGCACGCCGGCGACGATGCCGATCGCGTTCCACGTGCCCGCTGCGACGACGATCACGCCGACTGCGGCCGCGGCGAGGAACGGTTCGGGCCCTGCGCGCCAGGCCAGGGAGAGGCCGACCCCAAAGACGGTGAGAAGGAGGGCGAGTCCGACAACGCCGGTGTCGGCGAGGGTCTGCACCCAGAAGTTCTGGACGCCCCACACGTGGGTAGGCGACGGGTAGGCCTGAGCTGGCTGTCCGGGGTAGCGCCTCACCGCATCGGCGAGGTAAGGCTGGTAGCGATTGGCGGAGCGTTCAAAGCCAACGCCGAGGATCGGGTGATCCCACCAGATGCGAACGCCGATGTAGCCAAGCATCGTTCGCTGCGAGCCGGTCTGGACATCAGAGGACGTGTCGGCGGGGGCGGGCTTGATCCCGACGAACGCGAGGAAGTGCGAGAGGTCGTAGCTGCGGAGTGCGAGAACGCCAACCCCCGTGACTGCGACGAGTGCCCAGATCGCAAGCGTGCGCCGCAGGGTGAGCGTGTGGACACGTCGACCCGCGATGCAGATGAGTGCAGCTGCGAGGAAGACGCCCGAGTACTCGAAGATCGAGGCGGCAAGCATCGAGCCAATCGATCCAGCGGCAAGCGCGGCGGCGATCAAGCGTCCGCGTCGGTTTGTGGCGATGGCGGCAAGGCCAATCGCGAGCGCCATTCCGGAGAGTGCCGCGAAATCGTGAATGCCAAGGAACGACACCTCGCGTTGACCCGGGCGCTTCCCTTCGAACTCAACGACGATGCCTGCGAACTGGAGGAGCCCCCACACGGTTGCGGCGACCGACCAGCCGACAACGGCGAAGAGAAAGACGTGGAGGTCGCGGCGCCGCAGGATCACGAGTGCCACCGCAGGTGCGAGCAGCGCGTACTCGATCACCTTGGCGTCGGTCACGAGGTGCGTGGAGAGCGCCTCGACCGGCCGCCAGAAGCACGTGAGCGTCCAGAAGGCGAGGAGTGCGGCCATCGCGATCCACAGCGGTCGCCCGGCGCGAAGCGCGCCGAGACCGTGTCGGCGTGCCGAGATCAGGGCGGCGAGCACGGCCGCGGCCGCAGCAAGGTCGGAGCCGTAGATGTCGAGTGGGCCCACCGCCACATGCGCCTGATAGCGGACATGCAAAAAGAGCAGAGGGATCGCAGCTGCGAGGACGAGCGCAGGGACGTCCTCAGAACGCAGACGGGCTTTCAAGAGAACGAATATACTCGGCCGACCGATGCCTTCCCGCGTGCTCTGGCGACGATCGGCAACGGCGTTCTCGGTCTATGGGTCGACCGCCCTCGGTTTCCTGGCGACGATCGTGGCCGCTCGAGAGCTCTCGAAGGGCGACTTTGCCCGGTTCGCGCTCGTGTTCGGGACGACGACGCTGTTGCAACTCTTCGTTGATCTCACGATCGACGAGGTTGTTGTGAAGTACGGCAACCGCTACGCGGCAGCCGAAGATTGGGGTCGTTTTCATCGGCTGATCCGCGTCGGCTTCCTCGTGAAGATGGTCGGCGGCGCCGCGGGAACGCTCGCGGTGGTCGCCGCGGCAGTGCTCTCGCCGTGGCTGTGGCAGACCGGCGGCATCGTCGGGGCGCTCCTGATCGCATCGCTGATTCCTCTGATCCAGCAGCCGGAGGGAATGGCGGGTGCGCTGCTGCTTCTGCGCAGCCGGTACGACCTTCGTGGCGCGATGCTCCTGTGGGCGATGGCGCTTCGCTTTGGCGCGATCATGATCACGGCGCCGCATGGGCTGTTGCCGCTGTTTGTCGGGATCGTCGCTGCCCAGGCGGTGTCAACCGTGTCGGTCGTCGCCGTTGGGTACGCCGTGTTTCGGCGCTTCCCCTCGGCACCGCACCTGCCGCTTGGCGACGATCGCGCGACCATCCGCTCGTTCGCGGTCCAGTCGTCGCTCGCTTCGGGACTCACGTCGCTGCGCACATCGCTGCCGACCGTGCTCGTCGGTGTGGTTGCGTCCGGCGCGCAGGTTGGCAACTTCCGCATCGCCCAAGCCCCGCAGACGGCGTTTCAGTCGCTGTCGGCGCCCGCGCGGCTCGTGCTCCTCGCCGAGCAGACACGCGACATCGAGTACGGCCGGGCGGATCGTGCGCTCGCCCTGCTTCGCCGGTACGTCCTCGGAACCGCGCTCTTCTCCGTGCTCGTGACACCACCGCTCTGGATCTTCATGCCCGACATTCTTCGCTTCGTCTACAGCGGGAAGTGGGCCGCGGCGGCGAATCCCTGTCGCGTGATGGTTCTCGTTGCGTGTGTGCAGCTCATCTTCGCGTGGACGAAGACGTTCCCCGTCTCGATCGGGCGACCGGGCCTGCGCCTAGCCGGGCAGACGGTCGAGATCGCGGTGCTCGTGCCCGCGCTGCTCGTCTTCACCGCGATCTGGGGAGCAACTGGTGCCGCGATCGGTGCGCTTGTCTCGTCGCTTGCGCTCGCCGCTTTCTGGAGCGTGTGGATCGTGCGACTCCGGCACGGCGACCTCACCCCGACTACAGCTGAGGTTCCTGCATGAAGATTCTCGTCGTCTCGGGCATTTGGCCTCCCGACGTCGGCGGGCCGGCATCGCATGCTCCGGAGGTCTCGACGTTCCTTCGCGGCCGCGGCCACGAGGTTCGCGTCGTGATCACGGCGGATGCGCAACCCGCGCGCGAGGCCTATCCGGTTACCTGGGTTAGCCGGTCGCTGCCGCCTGGTGTACGTCACGCCGAGGCGATGCGGCGCATCGTCGAAGGAGCACGGTGGGCCGACGTCGTCTACTCGACCGGCATGTTCGGGCGGTCGTCGCTTGGCACCTTCACGGCGCGGACACCGCTCGTGGTTAAGCTCACCGCCGACCCTGCGTACGAGCGGGCGCGACGCTGGGGTCTGTGGCGCGGTTCGTTGGAGGAGTTCCAGACGCACCCGAGCGCCTCAACGTTGCCGCTGCGGATCAGCCGTGATTTCGACGCAAAGCACGCCGCGCATGTTGTGACACCGTCGAGCTACCTGCGCGAGCTCGCAATCGGCTGGGGTGTCGCACCGGAGCACGCAACGGTGCTGCCCAACCCTGCTCCGCCAATGCCAAAGCTGCGGCCGCGCGACGAGATCCGCGCAGAGCTCGGCTTCGCGGAGCCAACCCTCGTGTTCGCCGGTCGGCTCACCGAGCAGAAGTCGCTCGACATTGGCATCGCCGCCGCGAAGAAGGCGGGGCTGCCGCTCGTGATTGCCGGTGATGGGCCCGACCGTGCAGCGCTCGAAGCGCTTGGGTACGCCCGCTTCCTTGGGCCACTCCCGCGCGAAAAGGTCTTGGAGCTCTTCCTTGCTGGCGATGCGTCGTTGCTCTCATCGTCGTGGGAGAACTTCCCGCACACGGTGGTCGAGGCGCTCGCCGTTGGCACCCCGATGATTGCGACTGACACCGGCGGGGTTGCCGAAGTGGTCACCGATGGGGTCAACGGTCTCGTCGTGCAGCCAGGTGACGCCGACGCCCTCGCAGCTGCGATCACACGCTTCTTCACCGACCCTGAGCTGGCGGCTTCACTGCGTGCCGCCGCGATCCCATCGGTCGCCAATTACGCAGCCGAACGCGTCTACGGGCGCCTTGAGGAGATTCTCGTCGGGGCGGCGCGATGAGCGACGGGCCTCGGCCCCGCGTGCTCTTTGTTGGGCGCACGCGGTACACGCTCCCGCTGGGCGAGAGCATCGCCCGGAAGTGGGATGCGCTTTCTGCGGAGCTTGAGCTGCGCGTTCTTGCGAGCGGCTCGCGCGATGCCGCGACAACCACCGACCCACGCTTTGTGCTCGTCCCGGCACGACCGCTCGACGGCCCGCGCTTCTACGCAGGCCTTGCCCGTCGGGTCGCTCGGCAGCTCCGGGCATTCGACCCCGACGTGATCATCGCCGAGAGCCCCTACGAAGGGGTCGCGGCAGAGCTCGCGCGACGCTTAACGCGTTCGCGCGCGAAGCTGATCGTCGAGGTGCATGGCGACTGGCACGTCTCGACGAGGCTCTACGGCTCGCCCGCACGAAAGCTCCTGGGTCCGCTCGGTGACCGACTTGCGCGGTTCGCAGTTCGCGCCGCCGACGGCACGCGTGCGGTTGGCCCGGTGATGGCCGATGTCATTCGTGGTGCCGGGCGGGAGCCCTTGGCGGTGTTCACGACCTTCTCCGATCTTGGAGCGTTCACGGGCCCGACAGTGCCGGTGCCCGAGGCACCGCTCGCGGTGTTTGTTGGCGTCCTTGAGCGCTACAAGAACGTCGCTGGATTGGCCGCCGCGTGGCGCCTCGCCGCTGCGCGCCTTCCGGAAGCCCGGCTTCACCTCGTAGGCAACGGGACCGATACGGGAATCGCCGAAGCGCTCGAGCGGGAGGGAGTCGTGTGGGATCGACGGCTCACCTCGGCAGAGGTCGCCCAATCGCTCGACGAGGCGCGCGTCTTGCTCTTGCCGTCCGCGTCGGAGGGGCTCCCTCGCGTCGCCATGGAGGCGTTCTTGCGGGGACGCGCCGTGATCGGCAGTGCGGCCGGCGGCATCCCCGACATCATCGAGGATGGCGTAAACGGACTCCTCGTTCCCTATGGGGATGTGGAAGCGCTTGCCGACGCGATCGTTGCGGTGCTCTCAGACCACGCCCTCGCGGTGGAACTCGGCCAGGGTGCGCTGACGTCGTCTGCCCAGTGGAACCGGACTCCGGCGGAGTACGCACACAACGTGCGCGAACTCGTCGACGCGGTGCTCGCGAAGACGTGAAGCCACACCTGCTGCTCGTCTCCCGAACGCGGTACGCACTACCGCTCTCACCGAGCTTGGCTCGGAAGTTCGCCGCGCTCGATCAGCGGTTCGCGGTGCGCGTCCTTGCGACCGCCGCGGACGGCAAGGCCTACGACGACGGGCGCTTCCACCTCGTTGCGCGAGCCCCACGGCTTGATGGCCCGCTCTTCTGGCTTCGCCTGCCCGGCCGGTTGCGGCGGATCGTCGCCGAGTTCAAGCCAGCGGTGATCGTCACCCAGAGTCCCTACGAGGCCGCGTTCGCTGCGATCGCACGAACGGGCGTGCCGGTGATCGTTG
>CAIWTI010000257.1 GCA_903915545.1 uncultured Actinomycetes bacterium
CTCGCGGCGGCGCTGGCCGGTCTCTACCTGCTTGAGGAGCGGCGTCTCAAGCGCCGTGCCGCCGACATCCTGCGGCTCAAGATGCCGCCACTCGCGACTCTCGATGCGCTGATGCGTCGGACGATTGCGATTGCCGTGCCGTTCCTCACAGTTGGTCTGATCGTCGGCATCGCGCGACTGCAGAGTCGTGGCGGTGGCGTCGACGCGTTGATGGTGGCGACGGTTCTGACGTGGCTGCTCTACACCTCGTTTCTCGTGTTGCGCCCGACAGGTCGCCACGCCGCCCAGTTCGCACTCGCCGGATTCGCGCTCGTGATCCTCGTGCGTGTTGTGCTCGAAGGGACGCACGTCTCGTGAGCCTGACGCTCGTCGGCATCTCGCACCATGTCGCACCCGTCGAGGTGCGCGAGCGCGTTGCGCTCGAACCAGGCGATGCGGCGGCCGTCGCCCGACGTCTTGGCGACGCAGTGTGTCTCTCGACCTGCAACCGCACCGAGCTCTACCTCGCGGGCGACAGCGACGAGGCGGCGCTGGCCACGCTCGAGGAGATCGCTGGGAGCTCGTTGCAGGCAGTCGCCTATCGCCTGCATGGAGAGGCCGCGGCCGCGCATCTCTTCCGGGTGTCGGCGGGTCTCGACTCGCTCGTCCCGGGCGAGAGCGAAATCCTCGGTCAGGTGAAGGCCGCCTACGAGGCCGCCTCGCCTGGGCCACTGCTCGACAAGGTCTTTCGGCAGGCACTCCAAGTCGGCAAGCGGGTGCGCACCGAGACGGCGATTGGGGAGAGCCCCGCGTCTGTCCCTTCGGCCGCCGCTGCGCTTGCCCAGCAGGTGTTCGGCGATCTCGCGGGTCGGCGCGTGCTCCTGGTCGGAGCAGGCCGCATGGGCGAGCTCGCCGCATCGAACCTCGCAACGCGTGGCGCCACGATCGCGTACGTCGCAAATCGCAGCCTCGAAGCGGCTGAGCGGGTCGCGGCCACCTTTGGTGCCACGCCAATCGGGCTCGATGGCCTCGCCGCGCGTCTCGGCGACGTCGACGTGGTGCTCTCATCGACCGGCGCCCCGGAACACATGATCAACGCGCACGACATCCCGACCAAGCGCCGCAACCCGCTGTTCCTGATCGACATCGCGGTGCCACGCGACGTCGACCCAAGCGTGCAGGAGCTCGACGGGTGCTTCCTCTATGACATCGATGACCTCGAAGCCGTCGTCGCCGAGACCCTGACGTCGCGACGTCGGGAAGCCGAGCAGGCAGAGCGTCTGGTTGCGGAGGAGGCTGCGCGCTTTGGTGCCTGGCAGCTGTCGCTCGATGCAGTTCCCGTCATCACCGCCCTGCGCGCCCACGCAGAAGAGTTGCGGGCAGAAGAGTTGGAACGGCTCGGCACGCTCGATCCCGAGCAGCGCGAACTTGTTGAGCGCGCCACCGCCCAGCTTCTGAACAAGTTCTTGCACCTCCCAACGGTGCGACTCAAGGACGCGGCTGGCGAACCAGAAGGCGCGTTGCTTGCGGACTCGGTGCGTCGCCTCTTCGGCTTGGGCGAGGGCCGATGACCGGAACCGAAAAGACCAAGGTGCGATTGGAACGCCCCCTCCCGGTTGTTGCTCCCACGGCGTTTGTGCGCGTTCGGGTGCGTCCACGCGCCTGCGAGCCGATCGCTGTGTCACGAAAGGGGATGCGCTGTGCTCGTTCGCATCGGGTCACGAGGCTCTAGGCTCGCGCTCGTCCAGGCTGAGATCGCGGCGGCCGCCCTTCGGGCAGCAGGCCATCAGATCGCGATCGTGCCGATGACCACCGCTGGCGACCGCGACCGCAAGAGTCCGTTTGGGCAGATTGGCGAGCGCGGCGTCTTCGTCAAGGAGATCGAAGAGGCGCTTCTCGAGGGACGCATCGACGTCGCAGTTCACTCGGCGAAAGACATGACCTCGACCGACACGGAGGGCCTGGTTGTTGGCGCATATCTCGAACGCGACGATCCACGCGACGCACTGATCGGTGCCGACGCCATCGTTCCGGGCATGCGCATCGGCACCGCGTCGGTTCGCCGACGGGCGCAGCTGCTCGCGTTCGACGCCTCGATCTCGGTTGAACCGCTCCGCGGCAACGTCGACACACGGCTGCGCAAAGCGAAAGAGCGCGGTCTCGACGCACTCGTCCTCTCGTCAGCAGGACTCGATCGCCTAGGTCTTGGCGGCGAGATCGGGTTGCGCATCCCGCCCGCGATCATGCTTCCCGAGGCCGCCCAGGGCGTCGTTGCCTTGCAGGTGCGTGCGGGCGAGACAGAGATTGTTGCCCACGCAGACGACAGTGAGACGCGTCGGCGGGTGGAAGCTGAGCGGGCCTGCGTTGCCGCCGTCGGGGGAGGCTGCCTCGCACCCGTTGGTGCCCATCACGACGGTTCGGTGCTGACGGGACTCGTTGCAGCCGAAGACGGGTCGTGGGTTGAGCGCCTCACGGGGGGCGATCCGACTGCGCTCGGCCTGCAGCTGCTTGCTGCCCTGGAGAGCCACGCGGCGTGAGAGTGATCGTCACCCGGCCGCGAGCGCAGGCTGGCCCGCTCGTTGAGCGGCTCGAGACGCTCGGGTTTGAGGTGGTGCCCTGTCCGCTGATCGAGATCGAACGCACGTCCGACGAGCCGATCGACTGCTCGGGATACGAATGGCTGATCGTGACGAGTACCAACGGCGCCGACGAGATTGCGCGTCGTGCGATCCATCTGCCCAAAGTGGCCGCCGTCGGCCCCGGGACAGCTGAGGCATTACGGCTTCACGGCATCGAGCCCGACTTCGTGCCCGTCGTGTCGTCGCAGGACGGTCTGCTCGCAGAGTTCGCTCGACCCGAGGGGAAGGTGCTCTTTGCGGCGGCAGAGAACGCCCGCCGCGGGCCGATCGACGCTCTTGGCGCCGACTACGTGCCGCTGTATCGCACCGTCCTGTTGAACCCCGATCCGCCCGACGGCGATGTCGTCGTCCTTGCATCAGGCTCCGCGGCACGCGCCTACGCCTGGATCGGCGGAGCGGCGCCTGCTGTGTCGATTGGGCCCGAGACGACGAAGGTCGCGCACTCGGTTGGTCTGACAGTGGCCGTCGAGGCCGAACAGCACGATCTCGATGGTCTCGTTGACGCAGTTGAGCGCTTCGCGCGTGAGCAGTAATCGTGTTCGACACGATCACCCTGCTCACCGACTTCGGCCTTGAGGACGACTTCGTTGGTGTCTGCCACGGCGTGATCGCCCGGATCGCACCGGCCGCGACCGTGATCGATGTCACCCACGGCATTCAGCCGCAGGCGGTACACCAGGGCGCGCGCGTCCTTGCACGGTCGGTGCCGTTCCTGCCCGTTGGGGTGCACGTCGCCGTCGTTGATCCCGGGGTTGGCAGCGCACGTCGTGCAATCGCGGTCGCGACCGCCGACGGACGGGTGCTCGTCGGGCCCGACAACGGGCTGCTGATCGACGCCGCCGAACGGTTTGGCATTGCGGGCGCCGTCGCGCTGACCAATCCTCGCTACCACCTGCACCCGGTGTCGCGAACATTCCACGCGCGCGACATCTTCTCGCCCGTGGCCGCGCACCTCGCGGTCGGCGTTCCCCTCTTCGAGCTTGGCGACGCGCTGCCCGATGCATCGCTCGTACGTCTGGAAGCAGCAGCGCTCACGGTTGAACGCGGGAAGATCGAGGCGGCGATCGTCGATGTCGACCGATTCGGAAACCTCGGTCTGAATGCGACGACAAGCGACCTCGACCGCGCCGGCATCGAGCGAGGGTCTGTGGCCATCGAGGCCGGGCCTTTCAGTGGCCGTGTGCCGCTCGGAGCGGCTTTTGCCGAGGTTGCGCCGGGCGAGCTGCTGCTCCTCGAGGACTCCTACGGGTCACTTGCCCTCGCGGTCAACGGCGGAGACGCGCGCACGCGACTGGGCGTCTCGCTCGGCGACACCGTGATCATCGCCAACGCGTAACTCCAAACCACTTCTTCATGGTTCGGGGCTATCCTGGCCCGCGTGAGTCGCACTCTTCGCCTTCTCGGTTGCGCCCTGCTGGCCGCACTCTCGCTCTCGGCGAGCGCGACCGCCCGCCAAATCCCAAGTCCGGAACCGTTCGCGATCGCCCTGACAAAAGCGACGCTCGGGGGCAACTTTGGCGCCGAATGGGATGCGTACTACCCGGCGTACAAGAAGGTCGTCACACGCGATCGGTTCATTGCCTGCGAGAAGAAGAACGCGCAGGGAATGAACATCAAGGTGCGCGCTGTTCAGTCGGAGGGTGTGCTCAGCCAACCCGCGAAGCTGCCGTTGCTCGGCTCCTCGATCGTTGACCAGGTGAAGCTCGCGGTGATCTACTCGACGGTGCCGTCGACCCAAGATCAGGCGACCGAAGTCACGGTGTACGCCCTTTGGACGGGCACGTCGTGGACACGCGTGATGACGTCCTCGGACTACAGCACGTACAAGGCTGGCGGCTGCCCCTAACGGGCAGCGCCGACGATCGAAGTGGCGAGGGCCGGACTTGAACCGGCGACACCACGGTTTTCAGCCGTGTGCTCTACCAACTGAGCTACCCCGCCTTGCCATCCCTGAAGTTGCCTTCAAGGCTTCGGCAGTCTAGCCGTCCGCGCGAGGTCCAGCCGCTAGAAAGCGGGTCGAGCGAGTACCCCGCCATCGACGGGCAGCTCAGCACCGGTAACGAACCGTGCAGCGTCCGAGGCGAGGAAGAGGACGGCATCTGCGACGTCGGTTGGCATCCCCAAGCGGCCGAGCGCGACGGCATCGAGCCAGCGGGCTACGCCATCGGGCCAGTCGCCCTGCAGCGTCGGCGACCACGTCAGCCCGGGTGCGACAAGGTTGACGCGGATTCGGTGCGTACCAAGCTCAAGCGCGGTGCCTCGCGTCAGATGGGCGAGCGCCGCCTTCGATGCTGCGTAGTGGGCATGACCAGACGCTGGCCTGAGGCCTTCGATCGAGCCGATGTTCACGACCGCACCGCCACCACCGACCGCGATGCGTCTCTGCGCAAACGCGCGCGTCGTCGCGGCGGCGCTCGTCACGTTTGTCCGCAGCATTGCGTCCCAGTCAGCTTCGGTCAGCTCAAGAAAGCCCTTCACGGGCTGCGAGGCGGCGTTGTTGACGAGCACGTCGGGAACGCCAAACGCCTGCTCCGCTACAGCGAGTAGCTGCTCGGCCGCCCCGTCCACGGCGAGATCGGCCGTGACGCTCAGTGCACGCCCACCTGCCGCCTCGATCGTGGCAACGATTGCCGAGGCGTCACCCGACACTCCACGTTGCCCGAGCACAACCGTTGCGCCAGCCTCGGCTAGCCGCACAGCGATCGCCGCACCGATCCCCTGGCTCGCGCCCGTCACAACAGCAACGCGGCCCGCGAGTGAAAGCAGCGCGTCGACCGGTGGTGGGGTGACGGGCTCGCTCATGCGCGGGTCAACTCCCGGATTCGCGCCTCTGCGATCGGCCACCCGGCAACGAGCGGTTCAGCCAAACCCAGCTCAAACCCCTCCCACGTAAAGCCGGGCGCCATCGTCGTACCGAGCAACGTCCACTCGCCGCACGTCGATGTTCCCTGCCACACGCCCGCAGGCACGACCACCTGCGGCCGCTCGCCGACGGCAAAGTCCGCGCCGAGCACCGGCTCCGTCACCGACCCATCGGGATGCAGAAGCAGCATCTGCGCCGAGGCACCCGCGTAATGGTGGAACACCTCTGTCGAATCAAGACGGTGGAGCGCCGAGAACTGCCCCGGCTCTGTGAGGTAGTAGATCGCGGTGCAGTGTTCATCGACGAGCGTTTGCACGAACATGCCGCCCTCATGCGGAAGCGGCTCGAGGCCAAGCAGCTCAACGATCTCGGCGGGTGTCGTCGCCATCCCGCCGCACGATAGCCGCCCTGCGAGGAGTAGCCTTGCCCGCGATGAGCCAACACACAGAGACCCGCGGCGTCGGCGTAATCGGAGCCGGCCTCGACCTGGGTGCCGGTCGGCGGGGCGTTGACATGGGCCCTTCGGCAATCCGGTACGCAGGACTCAAGGAGCGCGTTCAGAGCCTCGGACTTGAGTGCGCCGACTGGGGTGACGTGACGGTCGCTGTCGCCGAGGCAACCGAAGCAGGCAGCCCCAACGCGCGCTACCTCGCACAGATCAAGGAGACCTGCGGTCGCGTCGCAACGCTCGTTGGTGACGCGACGAGTGCTGGCCTGGTTCCCCTCGTGCTCGGTGGCGATCACTCCGTGGCGATGGGAACGCTCGGCGGCATGGCCCGCGCGCACGGCGCCGGCGGCGTGCTGTGGATCGACGCTCACGGCGACCTCAACAGGCCCGCCACCTCACCCAGCGGAAACGTTCACGGCATGCCACTCGCGGCTGCGCTTGGTGTCGCCGGTCCCGAGTTCGAGAGTCTCGACTGGCCCACACCGTCGATCGAACGGGCCGTGCTCTTCGGCATCCGCTCACTCGACCCGGGCGAACGAGAGCTCATCGCCAACCTGCCAGTAAAGGTCTTCACCATGACCGACCTCGACCGGCTCGGCGTCGAAGCCGCCATGCGCGAAGCGCTTGCGTTCCTCTCCGGAGTCGCCTTCCTCCACGTCAGCCTCGACCTCGACGCCGTTGACCCGATGTTCGCTCCCGGCGTCGGCACCCCCGTCCGTGGTGGCCTCACCTATCGCGAAGCTCACCATGCCCTGGAAATCGTTGCTGAGGGCGGTACCCTGGACTCGCTTGAGATCGTCGAAGTGAACCCGGTCCTCGACCGGGAAAACGAAACGGCGAAGCTTGCGGTCGACCTGGCCGCCAGCGCTCTCGGCGCTCGAATCCTCTAACCCACACCACAGGCCATGACTCTCACCGAGATCATCGATCACTTCCGATCGGGCGACCCCGAACGCTACGGCGAAGCGTTGCGGCAGGCCGAGCAGATCGCGGCCGCGCCGACGCTCCCCGACGGTGCTGTCGCCGAAATCCTTGCCGCCGTCACCACGCCGTTCCCGGAAGTTGGTCCCCAGCGTGCCGAGGAGGTGCTGATGGTGCTCCTCGCCCGGCACGCACGCGAAGTACCACCCGCCGAACTCGCCGAGGCGTACCCAAACCTCCCCGACGCTGCGCGCGCGTGGGCACTACGCGTGCTCGCACAAGCCGCGACGGAGGCGTCGATGCCGGTTCTCGCACAGCTCCTCGAAGACATCCCGCACCTGCCGGAAGCCTGGTGGCCGATCCTCGGCCCCCTCGAGTACACCTCACGCGAAGCGGACCCCATCATTCGCGCGCTCGGAGAAGCAATCGCGTCGACATCGTTCCGCCGCAACGCCGCACTCACGCTCATCGGATATGGCAAACGAGGATTGCTCTGGTCGCACGCCGACCGACTCACCGAAATCGTCCTCCCACACGGCCGCAACGCCCTCAGCGAACTCGGCAGCGACCTCGACGCCTCGCTCATCGAAGAGGCCCGACGCAACCTCGGCATGTGGAGCGACCTCCTCGCCTCGCTCGCAACCGACGACGCCCGCGCGTTCCTCACCCAGGTCGCTAAGAACCCCGATCCCGCAATCGCCGTGTGGGGCGTCATCGGACTCGAACGCACCGGCGCCGAAATGCCTGACGGAGTCGTCGCTCTCACAGCCGCCTACCCCGCCTCGCGCATCCCGCTGATCGCCGCGTTTACCGAGCTCCACGGCGTCGACGAGATCCCCGACGAATACATCACCCAGGTCGCCATTGCAGAGGGCGCACTCGCACTCTGGCTTCAAGACCCAAACCACCTTGGCACACCACCCGAAGCAATCGAACACCTCCACACCCAAGAGATCCAACTGCCAAACAACGAGGGCCCCGGAGACGTCTACGCTTTTCGCTACCGCCCGAAAGGCGCGCCCGACGGAACATGGCTCATCGGCATCGCCGGACCCTACGCCCGCGCCCAGCAGCCCACGCTCACCGACTACGGCTACACCCACTCCGTCTTCTCAGCGGAGGATGAGTGCGATATTGACGAGCACATCAACCGCATCGCTCACACGGTCAACTCTCTAGCGACCCAGCGCTAGCGCGCCCCTGGCCGCTGATCGCGGTCCGCCGTAGAACGTTTCGGAACCAGAAATGCCGATCAGCTGGGCAGGAACGCCTTCGTTTGGGTGGGCGGCCCTGGCGACCTAGCGAGTGATCTACCGCACGATTGCCGCCGCAGCTCGATTTGGGGACTGTCCCCAGGACATGGCCCGTCGGGGCAGTGGGGCTTCGCTGCGCCCGCTGCGGTGCGCGTCGGCATTAGCTCGCGGATCTAGCGGTCGGGTGCGCCTCGCGGCCGCGCAAACTCGCTCGTGGAGCGGCGTGGCCCCGCCGAGGTTGAGCGACACACATTTCACGGCGGAATGTGCTGCGCTGCAGTTCGCGGCTAAGCGCAGCCGATCCGGCACCGACGACCAATTACTTCGGTCGCTAGGCAGGGTGCCGAGCGTGATTGTGTGACGAAATTCGCCGCTAATTAGCGCCGCGAGGCTTGGGCTGCTCGTCCCCGTTCCCGGACGGGGTGAAGAAGACCGCCCCGCGGATCGGCTCGGGCAGACAGTCGAACGCGAACCCCTCCGGGTTCTCGTGCGGATAGAGGTAGCCGTTGCCGCGCCCAAGCTTGCGGGCACCCGCGTAGGCCGCCGAACGAAGTTCGCCCGGTGGCGTCAAAATCCCACGCTCGCGGACGAGCTCCTGCGCGCGGTTGAGTGCCATGTACGACGCATTCGACTTCGGGGCGCGCGCGAGATACACGGCAGCCTGCGCGAGATTGATCCGCGCCTCCGGCAACCCGACGTGCTCCACGGCGTGCGCGGC
>CAIWTI010000258.1 GCA_903915545.1 uncultured Actinomycetes bacterium
CCGGTCGGCCGGAACCTCGCGGAGCTGAACGCCCGAGCCAACCTCAAACCGATACTCAAGTGGCTTGTCGATGATCGTCCGTTCGAGGATCTCAAGGGTGACCTTGTCGACGCGGTACCGATCGGGTGTGACCTCGCCGCCGACGACCGCCTCGCCCAATCCCCAGGCGGCTTCGACGACGATCTTCGAACGGTCGCCGCTCACGGGGTCGAGGGTGAATGCGACGCCTGCTGCGCGTGGACGCACCATCTCTTGCACGACAACGGCCATGCCAAGCTCGCTCGAGTGGAAGTCGGCATCGGTTGGGTGATAGGTCAAGACCGCTGGCCCGAAGAGCCCTGCCCAGCAGCGACGGACATGCTCGAGGACGCTGTCGATGCCGACGATCCAAAGGTAGGTCTCGTATTGGCCGGCGAAGCTCGCGCCGGCGAGGTCTTCGGCAACGCCGCTCGAGCGAACGGCGACCGGCACGGCGTCTGAGCCAGTCCGCTCACAGAGCGATGCATAGGCGACGCGGATTGCCTCGCGTACCTCGGCGGGAAGTTCGGCGTGCTCGATCGCGTGGGTGATCGCAGCGCTGACACGGTCGACCGCGTCGAGATCGTCCCGGTCAACGGCCTTCACGGCCGCGAGTTCGTCAGCAAACCGGTGGTGTTCGAGGAACGCCCGATACGACGCCGTTGTGACGGCAAAGGCTGGGGGAACGCCGAAGCCGGCCTGTGACATCTCCGCGAGGCTCGAGAACTTCCCGCCAACGAGTGCGCCGGCGTCTGAGCCTGCGTCGTTGAGCCACAGCGTGAGCGAGGTATCAGCCATCGATCAGTCCTGTATACAAGTATACACCCACAAGGTGTGTCTCGTCCGCCCCGAGGCCCCCATGGCTGCTCTAGCCGAGGGCAGGTTCGGTATCGCGGCCGGCGACGCGGTTGCCCGGAGCAAGCAAGGCGCCCGCATCGGGAATCTCCGGCTCAAGGCCGAGCGCGAGCAGCAGCGAACGAGCCGTTGCCGTCGCAGCTGTCAGAACGGGCAGTCCGACGAGGCGCTCGACGCGATCGACGACCGGCAGGCTTGGCATCTGGACGCAGGCCGAGAGAACCAGCGCGTCGATGTCGGCACCGGCGAAGCGGCCGGCGATCTCGATCAGCTTCTCGGGATCGAGTCGACCAACTTCGACGTTGTCCGACACCTCGAGCGCCACGACATCGACAACCTCGATGCCCTCCGCGCGGATGTACTCGGCCACCGTCTCGGCGAGCGGACGCATGTACGGCGTGATCATCGCGATCCGCTTCGCCCCGAGCGCCTGGAGGCCCTCGATCAACGCACCGGCACTCGTGACGACCTCAGGCTGGCGTGGTGAGCTGGCGAGCGCGTTCTCGAGCTGGGCCTTGACGTTGCGATGGGCGTTCGCACCCCGAACCAATACTGCGACGAGGCAGGCGTAGGCGATCGCCTCAATCGGCGAATCGGCGAGCGACTGCACTGCGACATCGGAGTTCTGCACCATCCGGTCGAGCTCCTCGGGGGTGACGTGCGCCATGCGCGCGCGTGCCGAGTGCCAGGTGAACGTCTCGCCGGTCACGGCCGAGCGACGCCGGAAGAGCTCCGGCAGCTCGGTCTCCATGGTCGTATTCGAGCTCGGGACGACGAGCCCGATGCGGCGCGGGCTCACGAGGCCGCCTCAATCAGCCGAACGATGCCGTCGTCGCCGTTCACTTCGATCAGGTCGCCGGTCTTGATCCGCTGCGTCGCGAAGCCCGTACCGACCACGGCGGGCAGTCCGTACTCGCGCGAGACGATCGCAGTGTGGGCCATGATCCCGCCGATATCCGAGACGGCGGCGGCGATCTTCGAGAACACGGGCGCCCACGAAGGAGCGGTAATCCGGCACACGAGGATCTCGCCCGTCTCCACGGCGTGCAGGTCTTCGGCTGTCGTGACGACGCGGGCTTTGCCCTGGACGATGCCGCCCGAAGCTGCAACGCCACGGAGTTCGCCCGAGTCGTCGCCACCCTCGCTGCCGCCAAGCCATTCCGCGACGACTTCTTGGGTGATGCCCCAGAGCATGATCGTCAACGGCTCGGTGATCTGCTCGGGCGGTTCTCCGAGCGCCGGCGGCGGCGTCCAATCGTGGAGGGTCTTGTAGATCGCGCGGCGCTTGGCAACCACCTCGGGCCAGTAGGACGGCCCACGAGCCGGTGAGCCGGTCGCCCAGCCGATCGAGAGGTCGTACAGCGCATCCGAGATCTCGGTGCGGCGGAGGTAGAAGATGTCCTCCTCCTCGGCGAAGAAGCCGTGATGGACGAAGACGCGTCCGAGCTCGCGCACCTTCGACCAGAAGATCGAGTGGTGCCAGTGCTCGACATAGAAGTTGTGGTTCTCGACGTAGGGGTACACCGTGCGGGCGAGCGCCACGAGCCCGTCGAAGGCTCCGCGGTCGGCGTCGGACGAGAGCAGCTCGCGGTACTCGGCCGTGATCCGCTCACGCTCAGCGAGCACCTGCTCTAGCGGCCGGTCGATCGATTCGCCTGCCTGAATCTGCGGGATGTAGCCGCGCATCGCGCTGAGCGGCAACCGCAGGTCGTCGATCCAGGCGCGGTCGGTGTGGGTGTAGCCAGCGCCGGTCGAGTACCAAAACCACGGATCCTTGGCTTCGTCGAAGGCCGCCATCCACTCGCTGCCGCGCGGATGCGCCTTGATCGCAGCCATCACCGCGTCGGGCTCCGCGTTATCGAGGATCGCCTCGGTGAGGTCGAGCTCGACCGCGAGACGTGAGAGCTTGCGCACCTCGTCGTCGGGGCGGAACAGGAGGATGTCGATACCCGCGACCATCCGAGCAACGGTCCGGTCGGTGATCCCCGGGAAGAGCTTTTGGCAGAGTTCGCGGAACGTCAGGTACGCGCCGTACCCCAGGTTGAGCATCTCGAAGTGGTACGAGCCCATCTCGAAGAGGCTCTGGATCAGCGCGTCGTATTTGTTGCGCAGGTGGAAGGTCGCGTAGACGCCGTGGTGTTCGAAGACGACCTTTTCGTCCTCGATCTCCGGCAGTGGCTCAAAGGAGATCTGCTTCAGCCGCTCGATGCAGTCGGTCGCCTTGTCGACCCAGGCCGCATAGATCTCGTCCCAGTTTGCGAAGTAGTGGCCGGCGCGCTTGGTGAAGTACTCGGCGCGGCGGGCAACCTCGTCGGGGTCGGTGATCGCGTTCGGGCTGATGAAGAGGTAGCCGTTGACGACACGGTGGTCGATGCCGAGCGAGGGAGGAATCAGCCAGACCCGGGTCGTCAGCTGGTTTACAGCGACGGCCCAGTTCTCGGTCATGATCGCGTCGAAGGGGTAGATCGGCTCGGGATTGTGCATCCCGTCGAAGAACCAGAACTTCGACTCGTCGCGCTCACGGAGCGCCTCCGAGAAGGTGTAGTAGTAGGGGTAGAGCGACTGCCACCCCTCGGCGCCCGCAGGCGTCTCGACCTCGTAGGGGCTGAGAAAGCCCTTCCTCTCCTCGCTCGACATCGGCTCTCCTACCTCTTTCGCATCTCGGGGACGACGATGTCGTTGTTGATCACGATCGGCTCGTCATCCAGGTACAGGCTGCAGTTTCGCATCGGAATATCGACATGGCACGGCGTGTCATTGTCGCCGCCGAGTTCGCCGTTCG
>CAIWTI010000259.1 GCA_903915545.1 uncultured Actinomycetes bacterium
CGCATCGAGCGCGTATCGACGCTCGACCGCCGACTTCCTGTTCATCCTCGGACTGATCAGCCTCGCACTTGGGCTACTCAATCTGCTTCCGGTTCTTCCGCTCGACGGCGGCCACATCGTGATGTCGCTGCTCGAGAAGGTGCGAGGGAAGGGGTTCTCGCAGATCGCCTACATGCGCTACAGCGCCGTTGGCCTAAGTCTGTTCGTATTCCTCATGTACCTCGGCCTCCGTAACGACCTCTTCACGCGCGGCGGGTAAGACTCTCACGTCGCCTGGCGGGGCAACCGGCGATCGCAGGCATGCCCGCCGGTACCATGGCCATGTGGGAAGCGAGCGCCAAGTTCACGTCGGTGGAGTGGCCATCGGCGGCGGTGCCCCCGTGGTCATCCAGTCGATGACCCTCACGAAGACGCACGATGTCCCGGCAACGACGGCTCAGATTGCGGCTCTTGCCAGCGCTGGGTGCGAGATCGTGCGGGTTGCGGTGCCAAAGATTGAGGACGCCGAGGCGCTCTCGCGGATCGTCACGTTCTCTCCGATCCCAGTGATCGCCGACATTCACTTCAATGCATCGCTCGCGCTGAAGGCGATCGAAGCCGGCGTCGCAGCCGTTCGGATCAATCCGGGCAACATCGGTGGCGACGACAAGGTTGCCGAGGTTGTTGCCGCGGCAAAGAAGGCTGGTATCCCGATGCGCATCGGTGCAAACGGTGGCTCACTTCCCAAGCACCTCGAAGAGCTCGCTGCGCAAGACCAGGCCGAGGCGCTTGTCGAAGCGGCGCTCGAAGAGGTTCGGCTGCTCGAAAAGCTCGACTACCGCGACTTCAAGATCTCGGTCAAGTCAAGCCACGTGCCGACGATGATCCGCGCCTACCGGATGCTCGCTGCGAAGGTGCCCTACCCGCTGCATCTTGGCGTCACCGAAGCTGGCCCGCCGTCGACGGGAGCGATCAAGAGCGCCGTCGGGATCGGTGCACTGCTTGCAGATGGCATCGGCGACACGATTCGGGTCAGCCTGACCGCCGATCCGGTTGACGAGGTCAAGGTCGCGTGGGAGATCCTGAAGAGTCTTGGGCTCCGCGAGCGCGGCCCCGTGCTGATCGCGTGTCCGTCGTGCGGACGCGACAATGTTGGCGTTCAAGGCCTCGCTGAAGAGGTCGAGCGGCGATTGGCCGAGTACCCAGAACATTTTGAGGTCGCTGTCCTCGGCTGTGCGGTAAATGGCCCGGGCGAGTCTGGTGATGCCGACTTCGGGATCGCTGGCGGACGCGACGTTGGATTCATCTACGCCCACGGCAAGGTGTTGCGGAAGGTCGAGTCAGCGATCCTGATCGACGAGCTCTTCCGCGAGGTAGATGCCTGGATTGCCGAAGGGATGCCCCGTCCTGAGCGTCGTCGGGCCGCGAAGCCCGCCGCGCTTGCGATGGCCGAAGCATCGGCCATTCCGCTCGAGTAGCCTGAGGAGACAACGATGATTGCCAGGGCCTCGACGCTCCATTTGCCGACGCTGCGCGACGCTCCCGCTGATGCGGAAGCCGCGAGCCACAAGCTGCTTGTTCGTGCCGGATTCATCCGGCAGGTCTCGGCGGGTCTGTGGTCGTTCACGCCGCTCGGCTGGCGCGTCCACCGCAAGGTTGAAAACATCATTCGCGAAGAGCTCGATGGGATCGGCGCGCAGGAGTGGTTTGCTCCCGTGCTGACGCCGCTCGATCTCTGGGAGGCCACCGGCCGAGCAGGGATCCCCGAGATCTTCCACACGCAAGATCGCGCAGGGCGGCCGTTCGTGCTACCGATGACGCATGAGGAGACATTCACGTTCCACGCGCGCGAGCTTCAGAGCTATCGCCAGCTGCCGCAGTCCTGGTACCACTTTCAAACGAAGGACCGCGACGAACCGCGTCCGCGTGGCGGTCTGATTCGCGTCCGCGAGTTCATCATGAAGGACTCCTACTCGTTCGATCGCGACGAGGCCGGGCTCGAAGTGAGTTTCCGCGCGCACGAAGCCGCCTACCACCGCATCTTCAAGCGCTGTGGCATCGACTACCACGCTGTTCAGGCGGAGTCGGGGATGATGGGCGGGAGTGAGTCGGTCGACTATCTGGCGCCGTCTGGCTCCGGCGAGAACACGCTTGTTACCTGTGACAATGGCGATTTCGCCGCCGACCTTGAGGTTGCGCGTGCAGTTCCGCGCGTCGCGGTGTTCCCTGAACCGCTTGGTGCGCCGAGTGAAGTTGAAACGCCTGGCGTGACGACGTGTGAGGCGCTCGCGGAGTTCCTCGGCATTGACGTCGCCGCGACATCGAAAGCTCTGCCTGTGACGCTCCCCGACGGCACCGTTGTTCTGGCGCTTGTGCGTGGCGATGATCGTCTCGAAGAGGCGAAGCTTTCTGCCGCGCTTCGCGGAGAGTTTCGCCAGTCGACCGAGGACGAGATCCGCGCTGCCTTCGGGGCCGAGCCGGGTTCACTCGGTCCGGTTGGGTTCAAGGGGCAGATTCTTGCCGACGAGGCACTACGTGACGGGCAGTACGTTGCCGGTGCCAACAAGACCGGATGGCACCTCACCGGAGTCGAGCATGGCCGCGACTTCCAAGCGACCTTCGCCGACATCCGCGTCCCGAAGGAGGGCGATACCTGCATCAACTGCGGGAACCCCCTGCGCTTCGCAACGGCGATCGAGATCGGCCACATCTTCAAGCTTGGCACGCGGTATTCGCTGCCGCTTGAAGCGCTGTTCCTCGACGAAGACAGCCAGCTCAAGCCGCTCGTGATGGGCAGCTACGGCATTGGCCCGGGTCGCGTGATGGCTGCGGCAGTCGAGCAGATGCACGACGACAACGGAATCAAATGGCCTCGCGCGCTCGCACCGTACGACGTACACGTCCTCGCTCTGCCTGGCGCAGAGGAGCTCGCGTTGCAAGCGGCGACCGTGCTTTCAGACGCTGGTTACGACGTCCTTCTCGACGATCGTGAGAAGCGCCCGGGTGAGAAGTTCGCCGATGCCGATCTGATCGGGCTTCCGGTACGCATCACCGTGGGAAAGAAGACTTTGGAAGACGGCAGCGTTGATGTGCGCGATCGGGCAACCGGCGCAGAGTCGCGTGTCGCAATTGCAGCGCTTCCGGGCGCAGTGAAGGGCTAGGAGGCGAACACATGGGAAAGCTCACACGGTTTAGCTCGGAGCCCTTTGGTACGGCGATTGAGCGACTCATGACCGAGGCCGGCACGACCTACCGGGGCCTCGCGTCACTCACGGGGCTCTCTGCCGGGTATCTCAACCACCTGGTGCACGGCAACCGACCGGTTCCGTCGAACGACGTCGTCCATAAGCTGGCTGCTGCGCTCGATGTTGAGGCCGAGCACTTCCGCGAGTACCGGCTGCGCGTGATCACTGAAAAGCTTGAGGCGATGCCCGACATGGTGGACCGCCTGTACAAGCGCTACGTGCCGTAGCGCTGCCGTCCGACGCCTCAGGACGGCCGCGGCGAGAGGCCTCCGGTACGCTTGACCCTCACGCACGGGGCGTGGCGCAGCCTGGTTAGCGCGCTAGTCTGGGGGACTAGAGGTCCCGAGTTCGAATCTCGGCGCCCCGATCTTCCGAAGACCCCGCAGCCGCGGGGTCTTCGTGTCTTAGTAGTCGGCGTGCGCGCCGTCGGGCCAGTACCGCTGCGGCAGACGCGCGTCGCGGGAAGGTCGCTTACGCGCTTCCGCCTCGTCGAACGCCAGACCGAACCCGGGGCCGTCGAGTGGCGTGACGTACCCCGCCTCGGCGCGCGGCGCGTTCGGGAAGAGGTCGTAGATCGGGTCGAGCTCCATCCATTCCTGGATGCCAAAATTGGGAATCGCGAGGTCGAGATGCAGACAAGCAACGCCATTTACGGGTGAGCTGGCGTGGTGGAGTGCAGAGCGCTGGCCGTGCGCCTCTCCCATCGCGAGGATCTTCTTGCCCTCGGTGATACCGCCCGCGTGCACGAGATCGATCCGTAGGTAGTCGACGAGTTCCTGCTCGATGATCGGCTGAAACTCCCACTTATGGGCGAACTGCTCACCGGTCGCGATCGGGAGGTTGACCTTGTCGCGCACGAGCTTGAGCGAGTTCGGATTGAGTGGACGGATCGGGTCTTCGTAGAAGAACAGCCGATATGGCTCAAGCGCGTGGCCGAGGTAGGCCGCCTCGGCCGGCGTGAACATCGTGTGCACGTCGATCAAAAGGTCGATCTCGTCGCCGACAGCTTCGCGAATCCGCTCCGTACCCTTGATTGTCTCCCGAATCGACTTCTGCGGATCCCAGTTGTTGAGCGGCGCGTGCTCGAACGCCGCCATGGGGCCATATCGCAGGGCCGTGTAGCCAGCCTCCTTGCGTGCGAGTGCGTCTTCGATCAGCTCGTCGGCGCTTTGCCCCTTCAGGTGGACGTAGATGCGCACCTTGTCGCGTGTCGGGCCGCCTAGGAGGCTCCACACGGGAACGCCAAGTGCCTTCCCCTTTAGATCCCACAGCGCCATGTCGATGCCCGCAACGGCGCTCATGATTACCTGGCCGTTCGACCAGAACGTGCCGCGCACCATCTCGCTCCACCAGTGCTCGATGCGTGACGGATCTTGACCGATAAGCATCTCACCGAAGTGGTCGAGGATGCCAAGCACGCCACGGCCCTGGCCTGCAAGGCTTGCCTCACCGATGCCTGTCAAACCCTCGTCGGTCTTGATCAGAACGACGATGACGGCCCATTCGTACGCGTTCGCAAGGGCGGCATAGTTGCCGCCAACCGAAATCGGGAGCGCAGTAACTTCGGTGATCTTCATTACCGTGGGTCGTATCGTACGCGGAGCACCGGAAGCATTTCCGAGACAATCGCGGGAGAG
>CAIWTI010000260.1 GCA_903915545.1 uncultured Actinomycetes bacterium
ACGACCGAGACCCCACCGTTGCACGCGCGCGTGTCGTCTGTGCACTCAGGCGCGAGCGTCGAGACCATCAGCTCGTCGATTGTGTACGCGACGTCGCTCATGAGGTCTTCCGGCGGATGTTGATCAGCGTCGCCGCGCCGCCGTTTGCATCGAGGAACGCGCCCTGCGAGTCCGGCCCATCGATCCGCTCAGACCAGAACCATTGCGCCTGTTCAGGATCGGTGTGGGCGGCGACGTACGAGCGGAAGAACGCGCCGTCGTAGCCGTACTCCGGGAAACATGACGTCGGGTAGGCGCCCCAGGGCGCCTCGGCGACAGCGTCGACCATGAAGCGCGGGTATGTCGTTCTGGCAGGTTCGGCCATGAACGTCGACTCATCGACGATGCGCTCGACGGTGATGATCGACTTCGCGGCGGCACGAACCACCTCGGCGTCCATCCACACGAGCTTCGGGTCGACGCGAACATTCCCGCGCGTGTCAGCCTCGGTGGCGTGGACGATGCCAAAGTCGAGCGGCAGCGGCGTACAGGCAACGTAGGCCTCGCCGGTCACCGGATCGTTCTCGGCGCGAAGCGTCGTTGGGTGCAGCGCAAGCATGTCCGTACCGAGACCGGCCTTCGTGGGCACGAACGGCAGGTTGTAAGCGGCCGCCTGGAGTCGGCAGATCAACGTGTGCTCGCTGTACTCCTCGATCTCGACCTGACCAGCCTGAACGGCGGCGCGGAATCGGGGGGCAAGGCCAAAACCCTCGAGCGAGACGAGGCCCGAAACGACTCGGCGCACACAGCCAGCTGCGACGAGCCATTCGATCGGCATCCCGGCAACGACAGCGACAACCGTGAGGTCTTTTACGCGGCGCTTCGCAAGCGTGCGCACGAAAGCCATCGGCGCAGCGTTCATCGACAGACCACCAATTCCGATCGTCGCGCCATCGGGGATCAGCTCGGCTGCTTCTTCGAGCGAACGGAGCTTGGATTCGTGCTCGGCGGAAGCGGCCACTAGAATCGCGAATCTACCGGCCGTTTGGTGGAAGGTCAACTTGGTTCCGCCCTCATTCCTCGTCCCCGCACCTGATTCACGCGTCGCCTATCGCGAGCGTGGCAGCGGCCCCGCCGTGGTGTTCCTGCACGGCGGCACCGGAACGGGCGAGTACGACTGGGCGTTCGTCGCCGACCGCCTCGCTGACCGCTACCGCACCGTGGTCGTCGACATGCGCGGCCACGGCGAAACACTCGACCCGACGGGCGAGCTCGGAATGACCCGTTTTGGCCTCGATCTGATGCACGTTCTGCGGGCGCTCGGACTTGGTCGGGCGGTGCTTGTTGGCTTCAGCGCAGGCGGCAACACGCTGCTCCACTTCCTCTCGCGCGACCCGAGCTGGGCGACAGCGATCGTCACGGTCGGGGCATCGGCCGAGGGTGACGCCTCACGCGTCGAAGAGATCATGACCGGCCCGTGGCCACGGTCGCTGCGCGAGATGCCTCACGCCGGTTCAAAGGAGAACCCCGAGTACTGGGCCGAGCTACGCAACGCTCTCGCTCACGATTGGGTGAAGAACCTGGCACTCGACGCCGAGGCACTCGGCCGGATCACGTGCCCGACGCTTGTCGTGCACGGTGACAACGACCTCATCCAACCACTCCGCTACAGCGAGCGTCTCGTGCGGGAGATCCCGCATGCCGAGTTCGCGTTGATTGAGAACGCGAGCCACTCGGCCCACCTCGACCACCCTGACGTCTTCCTCGCGGTGCTCGAGTCGTTTCTCGCGCGCGTCACGCGCCGAGCGGGCGCTTAAACGAAGCGGCCGGCCCCGAAGGGCCGGCCGTCTCCGAACCGATCAGAAGGAGCTTGCGCTACTTCTTGGCGTGCGCGACACCACAGGTGCCGGCGCCGGCGTAACCGTTCGTGATGTAGCCCTGCCAGTCGGAGTACTTACCGATCGGCACAAGCTGATCCGTCTTGTAGTTGTACGTAAACGGACGTGCAGCACGAAGGCCCATGTGGCAGTTCGAGGCGAACGAGATGTTCGGGGAAAGGCCCGTATCGAGGTTATGGATCGCCTCGATGCCCTTCTTGACACTTGGGCCCGAGTAATCACCGTTCGCGTTCTTCAGTGCCTGGACGATCGTCTGACCAGCAGTCCAACCAAGCGACCAGTTGCTCTGCGTGTACTCAGCCGAGTTGTAGTTGTACTTCTGCGCCATGGCGAGCGCGAGCTTGCCATTGCTGTCCGACGCCAGGTACGGCGGCGACACGCAGTTGATGACAACGACGTTCTTGTTGGCGTTGTACGGCGTGCTCGTGAAGAGCAGCGGCTGCGCCGGGCCGAACGAGGTCGCGATCGGCACGTTCAGGTTGTACTGGTCGGCCGACTTCACGAACGCGATACCACCCGAGATCGAGTGATGGACGAGAACGAAAGCGACCTTGTTCGAGATGAGGTCCTGCACCTGCACCGAAGCGTCGGTCAGAGCTGCAGCAAGCGTTTCGTGCACCGGCGTACCGCCGAGGGACGTGATGCGAGCTGTCATGTTCTGATCCCACTCGGTACCCGAAGCGACGGCGATCGACGCGATGCCGACCTTGACGCCATTCAGGTTCTTGAGCTTGAGGTGCTTCATCTCGTACGCGAGGGCGACGTCACCCTGGTCCGAGTAGTTGCAGTTGCCCTCGAAGATCCAAGGCTGGAACGGGTTGCTTGCCGCCTTGACCGTCGCCTGGGTCATAAAACCGACCGTCTGGTTCTGTGTCAGAACGGGAAGAATCGAGCCGAAGCCCGACGACTGACCGAGGCCCATGATGACCGGGACGTGGTCGTCGCTGATGAGCGACTTGACGATCGAGAGCTCGGTCGCCGGGGAGTACGCGTCATCCCGTTCGAGCAAGTTAACGTGATGTCCACTGACGCCCCCGGCGTCATTGGTCATCTTGAAGTACGCCTCGATCGCATGCATGATCGGGCCCTGCGACGAAACGGTCGGACCACTCTGGTCGCCGTCCCATCCGATGTTGATGTCGGTCGCACGAGACTGCGACTGCGCGGCTGTAACAGCCACCGCGGCCGCGGTCAGGGCGACGGACAGGATGATCCCTACACGTCTAAGCACCGCTTGACCTCCAGGAAGTGAAATTGCTCGCCGGTGTTGCTTGACCTTGATGAGATCAAACAATCGGTTGTTTTGCAACCATGACTTTGCCGCAGCGCTGGAAGCTCCTGCGCAGCGGTTTTTCCCGCACACCGCTAGAGACGTCGGGTAGTCGAGAAAGTTGGCGCCACGCGGCGCTGTTGATCGGGTTCTAGAGGGCGGAAACGGTGTCCGCGTGATGTTCCAGAACCAGATCGCGCCGGACTTTACCGGTCGCAGTCAGTTCATCGTGCAGCGGTCGCGGCGTAATCGCGAACGAGTCGACCCGCGTCCCTTCAGCGAGGCTCAAGTTGGCCGCAGCCACCTCAGCCGCGATCAGATCGCGAACGAGCGAGTTGGTCGCGAGCGCCGCGTACGTTGTCACAGCGATCTCGTGATCCTTGGCCCAGTCAGCCACGGCCTCCTGCTGGATCTCGATGAGAGCCGCCGGCGCAGCCCGTCCTTCACCCACGACGACGGCGGCAGCGATATAGGGCGACTGCTGGAGCGCCGAACCGATGGCCGTTGCTGAGACCTCAGCGCCGGACGCAAGCCTCAGCACTTCGGAGCGACGCGCGACCGAGAGGAGCCGACCGTCTGCATCGAACTCGGCGACGTCACCCGTGGCGTACCACCCATCAGCCGGGGGCGCCGTGGCCTCGCCGAGCACACCCGAGAGGAGCGCCGGGCTGCGAACGAGCAGTTCACCCTCTTCACCACGCCGAACTTCGATTCCCGGAGCGACAGCTGTGCCGAGCGTGCCGCTATCGGCGAGGCCCCGTTGCGCGAAAAGGATTCCGCCTGTTTCAACCTGGCCGTAGTGCTCGTAGAGCGGGATCCCAAGCTGCCAGAACCACGCGGTGACGTTCGAGGACACCGAAGCTCCACCGACCCCTGCGTACCGAAGGCTGCTGAGTCCCGCCTTCTTGAGGATCGAGTTGCCGGCGAGCGCTCCACCAAGGAATGCAGAGAAGCCCCCGCCGCCGCCGGCGCGCCGTGCCGCAAGGCTTGCTTCAAGCCGCGCCATCGCGATGCCGTAAACCCAACGCTTAAAGGGTGCCGCGCGCGCGATCCGAACCTCAACGATCGAGCGGATCCGCTCGTAGACTTTCGGGGTCGCGAAGATGACGGTCGGCGAAATCTCCGCCATGTCGTGTGCGATCGTCTCGGGCGATTCGGGGAAGTTCACCGACGCCCCGGCAACCAGCGGGGCGACAACATCGAACGCGCGACCGGAGGCGTGCCCAAGCGGCAGCAGCGAGAAGCACCTGTCGTCAGGCTTCAAGTCGATCCGCTCGGCAAGCGCGCGTCCCGCAGCGATCTGCGCGAAGTGGCTGAGCAAGATGCCGCGAGGCGCACCCGTCGTGCCCGAGGTGAAGCTCACGACGGCGGGTGCCGTGTCGCTCAAACGCGCAAGCAACGCCGCGTGCCGTGCACCGTCGGCTGCGAGTACCTCGCGTCCGGAGGCACGAAAATCTTCAAACGACACGATCCCGGCATCGCGGTACCCCGGCGTGTGGAGCCCCTTCATGTCAAAGACGACGAGCTGCTCGTACGGCTTCGCATCACCTGTGACAGCAAGCACGTTGTCGACCTGCTCCTGATCGCCACAGATGATTACCTTGGCGTTCGCGGCTTTCAGGTTGGCTGCCAGCTCGTCGGGATCCTGCACCGACTGCAAGCCAACAGAGAGCGCACCAACCGTCTGGATACCGAGGTCGCTGACGAGCCAGCGCGGGTCGTTGGCTGCGTAAATCGCGACGGCATCACCGGGCCCGACACCGATGGCGTCGAGAGCGAGCGCCGTTTCTCGCACAACCTCGGAGTAGACCTTCCAGGTGAACTCACGCCAGAGACCAAGACGCTTGACACGGATCGCCACCGAGCCTGGCCGCGCAGAAGCCTGCGCTTCGAGCAGGCCGGGAAGCGTCTCGACGGTCATTCCGCTGCCCCCACACCGAGGTACGCCTCGATGACGGCCGGATCCTTCTGGACATCGTCGGCGGAGCCGTCGGCGATCTTGCGGCCGAAGTCGAGCACCACCACGTGCTCCGCGATGTCCATCACGACGCCCATGTCGTGCTCGATCAGAAGCATCGTGACACCAAGCGTCTCCTGCACATCAAGGATGAACCGCGACATGTCCTCCTTCTCTTCGACCGACATGCCGGCCATCGGCTCGTCGAGGAAGAGCAAGCGCGGATCCTGCGCGAGCGCGCGCCCGAGCTCGATGCGCTTCTGCACGCCGTACGGCAGATCGGAAACGACGGCGTTTCGGTAGCGAGCGATGTGGAGCAGGTCGATTACCTGCTCGACGCGCTCGCGCTGTGCCTCTTCGTCGCGCACAACCCCTGGCGTCCAGAACATGCTGCGGATCAGACCGGCCTTGCCGTGGAGATACCGGCCAACCATCAAGTTCTCGAGCACAGTCATGCCTTTAAACAGTGCGAGATTCTGGAAAGTCCGTGACACCTCAAGACGCGCGATCTTGTGGGTCGCAAGCTTGGTGACGTCGGTATCGCCAATCACGATCGAACCGTGCGTCGCGTGGTAGGCCCCCGTGCAGCAGTTGACCATGCTCGACTTGCCAGCGCCGTTCGGGCCGATGAGGGCTGTCAGCTCGCCTGGTGCGACCGCGAACGACACGTCGTCGAGCGCGCGCAGGCCGGCGAACTGCAGTGTCACGCCTGAGACGTTGAGCCCAAGTCCGGTCGCGGGCGCTGTGGCGTGAGCGTCTACAGCACCCATCGTCGCTTCTTCCGATAGTGCTTCTGGTTGGCGTAGCTATGCGTTTCGCCACCCGCTCCGAGGTAGGTCTCCTGCACAGCAGGGTTGCTCTTGAGATCGTCGGCCGTACCTTCGAGCGCGACCTTGCCGTTCTCGAGGATGTAGCCGTAGTCGGCGAAGTCGAGAGCGATCTTGGCGTTCTGCTCGACAAGCAACATCGCTGTGCCGAGCTCCTTCCGAACATCACCGAGGCGCTCAAAGATCATCTCGACGACCTTCGGCGCGAGGCCGAGCGACACTTCGTCGAGGAGCAGCAGGTGTGGCTTCGACATCAGCGCCCGGCCGACGGCAACCATCTGCTGCTCGCCGCCGGACAGCCAACCAGCCTTCTGACGGCGGCGGTCGCGCAGGACAGGGAAGAACTCGTAGATCTGATCGATCGCGTCGCCGATTCCACCCTCGCCGCGCTGGGTAGCGCCCACCCGAAGGTTCTCTTCGACAGATAGCTGACGAAACACCAGGCGCCCTTCCGGCACCTGCCCGACGCCCCGACCCACGATCTTGTCGGGAGCAAGCCCACGAATGCTTTTGCCGTCGAACACGATGTCGCCATCCCGAATCGACCCGCTGTGCATACCGAGCAGGCCCGAAACAGCACGGATGATCGACGTCTTTCCTGCTCCGTTCGGGCCAAGCAGGGCGACGACGCCGTGGTCGGGCACCTCAAACGAGACGCCGCGAACAGCAAGCGACACGCCGTAGACAACTTCAACATTGTTGACGACGAGGAGTGGCGTACTCGAGTCGGCGCTCATGTCGTGTAGGGCCAGCGCACAAAGGCCTGCTTCACCTTGTGCCAGAGGCCGGTCAGGCCCGTTGGGGCAAACATCAGGACGATCAGGATGAGGCCACCGAACACGATCTTCGTGATCTGCGTCTGCCACGTGTGCACGTAGTTCGCGACGCTCGGCGAGACGCTGCCTGACATCTCTGCGAACGCGACAAGCGCGTTCGGGAAGAGCTGCCACAGGATCGCGCCGAGCACCGTGCCGACGAGCGAACCCTCGCCGCCGATAACGATCATCGCGATGAACGCGATTGCGAGCGAAAGCTGGAAATTGTCCTGCGTCGCGGCGCCGAGGTACCAGACGTAGGTGGCGCCTGACGCGCAGATGATGAAGGACGAAATTGAGAAGCTCAGCACGCGCACCTGCGACACGTTGATTCCGGCTGCCGACGCAGCGATCGGGTGATCGCGCACGGCAATGAACGCGCGCCCGTGGCGAGTACGCAGAATGTTCTTCACGAGCAGCAAGGCGATCGCCGCGA